>NZ_JAXOVV010000020.1:0-85505 GCF_036663415.1 Salinicola sp. 4072
AGGTGGATAGGCTTTCACCCATAGCGGATGGCTCTCTTGGTTCAGATTCTTGGCGGAACACACTGAATTTTCAAGAGAATACCATCCGCTATCTTCGTTTTCGGGCCGGCCTCATGAATAAGCCGGGGTTATCAGAACGCTAATTGGGCTCCATGCCACTCCCTCGACCAATTCGTCTCCCAATCGTTTGTGCTATTCACACCTCGATCAACGCCAACTGGTCCAGCTCCATGCCACTCACCATTGCCGAAGCGGTGGTGCAGGAATCCGCCGGGCCAGTACAGCTTGTGCCATCGCTGGCGGTCGGCTGATGCGTGTCGTTCGTCTTGACGTACGTACCTAAAGGCGTACATTGATATCAGTTGAACAAGCAGGAGATGCGTCATGACCGGAATCACAGCCACTGAGGCGCGTAGCAATCTCTATCGGTTGATCGATGAAACCGCCGAATCCCATCAACCCATCGTCATCATGGGTAAGCGGAACAAAGCGGTTCTGGTCTCCGAAGAAGACTGGTCGGCCATTCAGGAAACGCTTTATCTGCTCTCCGTGCCAGGTATGCGCGAGTCTATTCGTGAGGGAATGGAAACTTCCGTGGATGAATGCGATGAGGAGCTGGACTGGTGACATGGAGGTTGGTTTACACCAAGCAAGCCCAGAAAGGCGCGAAGAAACTGGCCTCCAGCGGTCTCAAGCCAAAAGCCCAGGAATTGCTGGCGCTGATTGCGGAAGACCCTTACCGCAAGCCACCTCCGTTTGAGAAGCTCATTGGTGATCTCACCGGGGCCTATTCACGCCGCATCAATATCCAACATCGTCTGGTCTATCAAGTGATCGAAGACGAGCGGGTGGTGAAGGTTCTCAGGCTCTGGAGCCACTACGAATAATTCATGACCAGTCGCGGTTGTCTGGCAATTTCTCCACCGCTTGGGTGCCAATCTCGCGTCTGAGCACGGCTTCGTAGATACACGAGCCAAGCTAATGCGATGAGCTGTTTGCCGCCAACGCCACACCCACCTTCGACCGATTCGGCTTGCCGATGGTTTGTGTTATCCACACCCCTGTCTCTGCCAGCTTATCCAGATCCACGCCGGTCTCGATACCCAGGCCGTTGAGCAGGTAGACAACGTCTTCCGTGGCGACGTTGCCGGTGGCGCCCTTGGCATAGGGGCAGCCGCCGAGGCCGGCGACGGCGCTGTCGATCACGCCGATGCCTTCCTCGAGCACGGCGTAAAGATTGGCCAGTGCCTGGCCGTAAGTGTCGTGGAAGTGGGCGGCGAGCTTGTTCATCGGAATGTCGTGCGCGACGGCTTCGAGCAGGCGTTTCGCTTTTAGCGGGGTGCCGACGCCGATGGTGTCGCCTAGCGAAACCTCGTAGCAGCCCATCTCATATAGCGCTGTGGAGACTTCGGCGACCCGAGCTGGGGCGACCTCTCCTTCATACGGGCAGCCAAGCACGCAGGAGACATAGCCGCGCACGCGCACGTTCGCTTCACGGGCGCGTTCGATCACCGGAGCGAAGCGATCCAGCGACTCGACGATGGAGCAGTTGATGTTCTTTTGCGAGAACGCTTCGCTGGCCGCCGCGAAGACGGCGACCTCCTCGACGCCGCACTCGAGCGCGGCTTCCAGCCCTTTCAGATTGGGCGTGAGCGCGGAGTAGACTACGCCCGGCCGGCGGCGAATGCCGGTCATCACCTCGCGGTGATCCGCCATCTGCGGCACCCACTTGGGCGAGACGAAACTCGCCGCTTCGATCCGTTTGAGTCCCGCCGCGCCGAGCCGGTCGATCAGTTCCAGCTTGGCGGCGGTGGTGATGGGTTCGGCTTCGTTCTGTAGTCCGTCTCGTGGGCCGACTTCGACGATACTCACCCGTTTCGGCATACCCATCTCACACCCCCTCAGTCGCTTCGGCACTGGCGAACGCCAATAGCTCGTCCCCCTGCGCCACGGCGTCGCCCACCTTGAAGTGAAACGCTTCCACCGCGCCGGCGGCGGGGGCGCTCAGGGTGTGTTCCATCTTCATCGCTTCCACCACCACCAGCGGCGTGCCTTTCTCGACCGGTTGGCCGGGTTCGACCAGCAGCGCCACCACGGTGCCGTGCATGGGGGCGCTCAGTTTGGCCGCGACCTCATGCGATAGATGATCGACCCGATCCGAGCGCCGCCAGATCAGGCGGGACTCGAAGCCGGCGGCGGTGAGGATGATCGTTTCGCCCCCGGCCGATAGTTCGGTGCGCGCCAGCAGGCGACGGCGATGGCCATCCAGCGTGATCGCCACGGCGTCGCCGTCGAGCCGCTGCAACTTCCCCTCGTAGTGATTCGACTCTTCTCCATTCCGATTCACGCTCAGTTGCCAAGTTGAGTGCGATGCAGAGCGTGTTGCGACCACGGGGATCGGTGGCGTGCCTTCGGCTTCGGCAAACGCCAGTCGAACATGCTGCGGGGCGTTGAGTCGCCAGCCGTCACTGCGCTCCCACGGAGAACGTTCATCGCTGGCTCGATCCAGCCGGTCGAGCGCCACCAGCGCGGCGCGGGCAATGTCCGCGTCGGTGACCGGTTCATTCGCGAACAGATCATCGTGGTGGTGTTCGATAAAGCGGGTGTCGAGCCGGGCGGCGATGAAATCCGGATGCGTCACCAGGCGCTGCAGAAAGCGCCGGTTGGTGGTCACGCCGGAGACATCCAGCGCTGCCAGCGCGCGATCCATCTCCGCCAGGGCCTGGCCGCGATCCTCGCCGTGGACGATCAGCTTGGCCAGCATCGGGTCGTAGTGCATCGAGACGTCATCACCGGCTTCGACGCCGCTATCCAGACGCACGCGATCCGGCGCCAGGCCGCCGGCGTTCAGGTCGAGACGGAAGCGTTCGAGCTTGCCGGTGGCGGGCAGAAAGTCGTTGTCCGGGTCTTCGGCGTAGAGCCGCGCTTCGATGGCGTGGCCGGTCAACGTCAGCGCGTCCTGGGCCTTGGGCAGCGAGAGGCCAGCGGCGACACGCAGCTGCCACTCGACCAGATCCTCGCCGGTAATCATCTCGGTCACCGGGTGCTCGACCTGCAGGCGTGTGTTCATCTCCATGAAGTAGAAATGCGCCGCTTCGCTCGAAGAGGTTTCAGAGGCGGCATCCAGCAGGAACTCCACCGTCCCGGCGCCGACGTAGCCGATCTCCTGGGCGGCGCGGACGGCAGCTTCGCCCATCGCCTTGCGCAGCGCGGGGGGCAGGTTGGGCGCGGGGGCTTCTTCCAGCACCTTTTGGTGGCGGCGCTGCACCGAGCAGTCGCGCTCGAACAGGTAGACGCCGTCGCCCTGGCTGTCGCAGAACACCTGGACCTCGACGTGGCGCGGCTGGGTCAGGTACTTCTCGATCAGCATGCGTTCGTCACCGAACGCGGCGCGGGACTCCCGGCGGCAGCCGTCGAGGGCGGCCTGGAACTCGCGGTCGGATTCGACCACGCGCATGCCCTTGCCACCGCCGCCAGCGCTGGCTTTCAGCAGCACCGGGTAGCCGATCTTTCCGGCTTCCTCCCTCAACAGGGCATCGTCCTGGGCCTCGCCATGGTAGCCGGGCACCAGCGGCACGCCGGCGTTGGCCATGCGCGCCTTGGCCGACGCCTTGTCACCCATTGCGGCGATGGCGCTGGCCGGCGGGCCGACGAAAACGATCTCGGCGGCCTCGCAGGCGGCGACGAATTCGGCATTCTCGGAGAGAAACCCGTAACCCGGATGAATGGCGTCGGCGCCGCTGAGCTTGGCGGCGGCAATGACCTTGTCGATATCGAGATAGCTCTCCCGCGCGGGTGCAGGGCCGAGACGCACGGCCTCGTCGGCTTCGCGCACGTGGCGCGCGTTGGCGTCGGCATCGGAATAGACGGCGATGGTGCGAAGCCCCAGGCGGCGGGCGGTGCGCATCACGCGGCAGGCGATCTCGCCGCGGTTGGCGATCAGCACCGATCGTAGCGGGCGAGGCGCATTTGTCAGGCTCATGAGCGCGATTCCTTGTTATCCGTGTTGCCGTCCTGATCCCCGTTGGCACCACCCATGCGTTGCCAGGCGGGCGGGCGCTTGTCGAAGAAGGCGGCGAGCCCCTCCTGACCTTCGCGGCTGACCCGCAATTCGCTGATGGTGCGGCAGGTGGCATCCACCGTGGCGTCGCTGTCGGGATCGCGGGCGATGCGGGCCAGCAGCGCCTTGGTGGCGCGCTGGGCCTGGGGTGAGGCGGCGAGCAATTGATCGATCATCTGATCGATCCGGGCGTCCAGTGCTTCCCCATCGGCCACCTCATGCACCAGCCCCAGCGCCTGCGCGGTGGCGGCGTCGATCACCTCGGCGGTGAGCGCGTAGCGCCGCATCTGACGCGGGCCGATGGCGCGCTGGACATAGGGGCTGATCACTGCCGGCGACAGGCCGATACGCACTTCCGACAGGCAGAACCTCGCCTTGTCGGACGCGATCACCACATCGCAGCAGGCGGCGAGCCCCACCGCGCCGCCGTAGGCCGCGCCCTGCACGCGGCACAGGGTCGGGCAGGGCAGCGCGTCCAGCTTCTGCATCAGCCGTGCCAGCTCGCGGGCGTCTTTGAGGTTATCGTCGAAGCTGAAGTCGACCATGCGCTTCATGCCGTTGAGATCCGCCCCGGCGGAGAAGTGCTTGCCGTCGGAGCCCAGCACCACCACCCGCACCTCGCTACGTTCGGCCAGCGCGTGCAGGCGTTCGAGATGGGCGTTGAGCTCTTTGATCAACGCATCGTCGAAGGCGTTGTGCACCTCGGGGCGGTCCAACGTCAGCCGTGCGACGCCGCGGGCATCGATGGTCAAATGGGTGAAGCTATCGGATATGGCTGCCATGGCGACCTCTCATGATCATGTTTGCTTCGAGCTTCGAGCTGCTCGTGGCTTGGTGCGAAGCACCCTACATGCGGAACACGCCGAAGCGCGTCTCCTCGATCTCCGCATTCATTGCGGCTGATAGTGCCAGGCCGATCACGTCGCGGGTCTGCAGCGGGTCGATCACGCCGTCGTCCCACAGCCGGGCGCTAGCGTAATAGGGGTGTCCCTGGCGTTCGTACTGTTCGCGAATCGGCGCCTTGAACGCCGCTTCCTCGTCTTCCGGCCAGTCGCTGCCGTCGCGTTCGAGCTGCTCGCGCTTCACCTGGGCCAGCACGTTGGCGGCCTGCTCGCCGCCCATCACCGAGATGCGCGCGTTGGGCCACATGAACAAGAGATTCGGGTCATAGGCGCGGCCGCACATGCCGTAGTTGCCGGCACCGAAGCTGCCGCCGATCAGCACGGTGAACTTGGGCACTTTCGCGCAGGCCACGGCGGTGACCAGCTTGGCGCCGTGCTTGGCGATGCCTTCCTGCTCGTACTTGGAGCCGACCATGAAGCCGGTGATGTTCTGCAGAAAGATCAGCGGAATCTGGCGCTGGGCACAGAGCTCGATGAAGTGCGCGCCTTTCTGCGCGGATTCCGAGAACAGCACGCCATTGTTGGCGACGATGCCTACCGGATGGCCGCACCAGTGGGCGAAGCCGGTGACCAGGGTGTCGCCGTAGTAGCGCTTGAATTCGTCGAAATCGGAATCGTCCACCAGCCGCGCGATCACCTCGCGCACGTCGTACGGCTTGCGCAGGTCGGTACCGACGATGCCATAGAGCTCGCTCGGGTCGAGCCGCGGCGGGCGAGGCTCGCGCATCGCCAACCGGCCGCGCTTGTGCCAGTTGAGCCGGGAGACGGCGCGGCGGGCGAGCTGCAACGCGTGGGCGTCGTTCTCGGCATAGTGGTCGACCACGCCGCTGATCTTGGCGTGGACGTCGGCACCGCCCAGATCCTCGGCACTGATGGTCTCGCCAGTGGCGGCCTTCACCAGCGGCGGCCCGCCGAGGAAGATCGTCCCCTGGCCGCGCACGATGATCGATTCGTCGGCCATCGCCGGCACGTAGGCGCCGCCGGCGGTGCAGGAGCCCATCACCACGGCGATCTGCGGAATGCCGGCGGCGGAAAGCGTGGCCTGGTTGTAGAAGATACGGCCGAAGTCGTCATGGTCGGGAAAGACCTCGTCCTGCTCGGGCAGGTAGGCGCCGCCGGAGTCGACCAGGTAGACGCAGGGCAGCCGGTGCTTGCGGGCGATCTCCTGGGCGCGCAGGTGTTTCTTCACCGTCAGCGGGAAGTAGGTGCCGCCCTTGACCGTGGCATCGTTGGCGACGATCACGCACTCGATGCCGGAGACTCGACCGATGCCGGTAACCACGCCGGCGGCGGGTATAGTGGAGTCGTAGACGTCATGCGCGGCGAGTACGGAGAATTCAAGAAACGGCGAGCCCTCGTCGAGCAGATGGTCGATCCGGTCGCGCACGAACAGCTTGCCGCGCGCTTCGTGACGTTCACGTGCCTTCTTCCCACCGCCCCGGGCGATCGATGCGGTCATTTCGCGCAGCTTGTCGACCTCGGCGCGCATCGCCGCCTCGTTGGCCTGGAAGACCTCGGTGCGGGGGTTGATCTGGGTGTGCAGGATGCTCATGAAACGCCTCGGCTATCGGCAGGAGTCTTATTTCGATTCATTGAACAGCTCACGGCCAATCAGCATGCGCCGAATCTCGCTGGTGCCGGCGCCGATCTCGTAGAGTTTGGCATCACGCAGCAGCCGTCCGGTGGGGTATTCATTGGTGTAGCCATTGCCGCCGAGCAGTTGGATGGCATCGAGCGCCACCTGGGTCGCTTTTTCGGCGCAGTAGAGAATCACGCCGGCGGCATCCTTGCGTGATGCCTGACCGCGATCGCAGGCACTAGCGACGGCATACAGATAGGCGCGGCAGGCAGTCAGCGTGGTGTACATGTCGGCAATCTTGCCCTGCACCAACTGGAATTCGCCGATCGACTGGTCGAACTGCTTACGCTCATGGATGTAGGGCACCACTACGTCCAGGCACGCCTGCATGATGCCTACCGGACCGGCGGCGAGCACGGTGCGCTCGTAATCGAGCCCGCTCATCAGCACGCGTACGCCGCGGTTCTCCTCGCCCAGCACGTTTTCCGCCGGCACTTCGCAGTCGGTGAACACCAGCTCGCAGGTGTTGGAGCCACGCATGCCCAGCTTGTCGAGCTTCTGCGCGGTGGAGAAGCCGGCAAAATCCTTCTCGATCAGAAACGCGGTGATGCCCTTGGCGCCGGCGTCCGGGTCGGTCTTGGCGTAGACCACCAGCACATGGGCGTCAGGGCCGTTGGTGATCCACATCTTGTTGCCGTTGAGCACGTAGTGATCACCGCGCTTCTCGGCACGCAATTTCATCGAGACGACATCGGAGCCGGCACCGGGCTCGGACATCGCCAAGGCACCGATATGCTCGCCGCTGATCAGCTTGGGTAGGTACTTTTCTTTCTGAGCGGTGTTGCCATTGAGCTTTAGCTGGTTGACGCACAGATTCGAGTGAGCGCCGTAGGACAGACCTACCGAGGCGCTGGCGCGGGAGATCTCCTCCATCGCGATGCAGTGGGCGAGATAGCCCATGCCGCTGCCGCCGTCTTCTTCGCTGACGGTGATACCCAGCAGGCCCATGTCGCCGAACTTCTGCCACAGCTCATTGGGAAAGGCGTTGTCGTGGTCGATCTGGGCCGCGCGCGGGGCGATCTCGTCGCGGGCAAAGGCGTTGACCTGCTCGCGCAGCATGTTGAGCGTGTCGTCGAGGCCGAAATCGAGCTCGGTGTAGGGGGCGTGCATGGTGGCATCCTCGCTGTCGGGTACAGCTTCTCTGTCTTAGTACGTTGACGTTAACGTCAATTTACAGGGGCGGCTAGAGCCCCTCGACCATGGTCTAGGGTGGAATGGCGAACCGAATTCGCTCGTTCTGGAGGCCAACAATTCGAGTGGACTGACGTTAGCGTCAATGTGGTAAGACAGGCGTCTGGAAACGTTCACTTCTACTTGGGAAAACCGGGGCCCCTATGTCGATCTGGAAACGCGAGTCACCCTTGAACGCGCTCACCGCCGAGTGCCGGAACACGTTGGTCAGCCATGTCGGCATCGAATTCACCGAGCTGGGCGAAGACTGCCTGCGCGGGCGAATGCCGGTGGATGATCGAACCCGCCAACCCTACGGGCTGCTCCACGGCGGCGGTTCGGTGGTGCTGGCGGAAACGCTGGGCAGTATCGCCGCCAATCTTTGCTTGGCGGACCCGAACAAGATGGCGGTGGGGCTCGAGATCAACGCCAACCACGTTCGCGCGATGCGCGAGGGCTGGGTCGAAGGCTGCGCCCGACCGCTGCATCTCGGCGCCACCACTCAGCTATGGGAAATCCGCATCGAAGACGAACGCGGCCGGCTGGTGTGCATGTCGCGGTTGACCATGGCGGTGGTCAACCGTGGATGAGTTCAGCGTCTGGCTTCGCTTCACTGAAGCTTCGACGTGCCGGCTTTACTAAAATACGTAGGCTGAAAAATCAGTCTTCAGAGATGTGCTTTCGCCTGATGAAATCAGCGAAAAGCGGAACTGTAAAATCAAGGTAGCCATGGTCGGTGCTATAAATCATTCCTTTATAAATTATGCTCGCGCGCGCCGGGCCGATTGATTTCTGCGTGCGATTCATTGCTCTAGCGATATCGGCAACTTGATACGGACCGTCGCCAAGAGCCGCCATCGCCTTGACGAATCCCACCTCCGCTTTGGTTAAACGGTCCAAGCGGACTCTGAAGAAACCGTTGTCTAGAGAACTGATCGTTTCTGCATAGGATTTAAGAACATCGCTTTCGTTGATTTCGGGTCCCGGTGCGTTGTCCCAAGAAAAGGAGGCAAGCTCCTGCAAGAAGAATGGATAGCCCTTCGTTACATCGAAAATTGTCGATAGCGCTTCGTGAGAGATGGATGCGTCTTCGTCAATGATCGGCTTTTCTATAGCTTTCGCAGCGGCTTCCTGATCAAGTGCGCCAACGACAGGATAATTGAATAATCTTTCTGCATAGGATTTAGCTTCGCCCGCGAGTCGGGCTACTTGAGGCAGTCCGGCACCTATGAAAACGATAGGCCTCCCATCTTGAGATATACGGTGAAGGGCAACGATCAGAGCAGAGAGATCTTGCTGAGAGAGATATTGAACCTCATCAATTAGAAGAACCCAGCCTTTATTCGCAGCTTGGGCAGCGCGACCGATTTGGTCAAAGAGGTCGGGTAGATCATGTTGCATATCACCGCTCTCGGCCAAGCCTGGCTCTGGAGGTGGTTCGACGCCAATGTTCACGCCTGAAACTTCGATGTTGAACACGGAGGCGAAATTGCGTAGCCCGCCTAGAGCACGTGAAGCATGGTGTTTGGCTGTTTCGACTCCTGATAGGGAGCGAGACACCTTACGCATCTCGGGGTAGAGAAGGCTTGCCAGATTGGTTTCTTCGGGAGCTTCAACTCTGGAAACAAGGAATCCCTCAGCATCAGCGATGCGACCGATCTCGCTTAGTAGAACCGTTTTACCGGTACCGCGGAGGCCTAGCAGCATAATCGAACGAGCAGACCGTCCTTTGATTGCGCGCCCACACGATATCTTGGCAGCCTGCAGAATCGCATCGCGGCCAGCAAGCTCGGGCGGACGGCTACCGGCGCCAGGTGCGAATGGATTTCCATATGGGTCCATTTAAGGTTCCTAAAGAGACTCTAGCGATGGATAGTGAAAACTAAGGAAAAATACTAGTCTTCTTTAGTTTTTGCTAGGGAGTCTGGTTAGAGCAGATTTTCGCTGGCGAGAGGGAGACCCAAAACTGGCCTATGAACAAGCCGGAGATATTCGGGCTCATCATTTTGATTCAGACAAGAAACGGCTAGTCGCCGAGCCCCAGCTCCTGACTCGTCGCATGCCAAATTTCTGTACCTTGCCGCTGACGGTTATCGGAAACGCGTCAACGAATCTGACGTAGTGTGGAATCTTGTGGTGGGCGATGCGATCGCGGCAAGAGGTGCGCGGGCCTTACTCGTTCATAGCTCTATCTCAACCTCTCGATCCCCACAGCCGTGGCCTCTCCACCGCCGATGCAGATCGCCGCCACGCCGCGTGTCATGCCGTGATGCGTCAGCGCGTTGAGCAGCGTGACCACGATCCGCGCACCAGAGGCGCCGATGGGATGGCCCAGCGCGCAGGCGCCGCCGTGAACGTTGACTCGCGCGTGATCGAGGCCGAGTTCACGCATCGCCGCCATGGCCACCACCGCGAAGGCTTCGTTGATCTCGTAGAGATCGACGTTCTCCCGCGACCAGCCGAGCCGTTCGTGCAGCTTGCGGATGGCGTGGATCGGGGCCACCGGGAAGTCGCCGGGGCGCATGGCGTGGCTGACATGACCGTGGATCCGGGCCAGCGGCGTCAGCCCCAGCCGCTCGGCCTCGCGCTGGCGCATCAGCACCAGCGCCGCGGCGCCGTCGGAGATCGAGCTCGAGTTGGCGGCGGTGACCGTGCCGCCGTCGCGAAAGGCCGGTTTCAATTGCGCGATGCGGTCGATATTGGCCTTGTACGGCGCCTCGTCGTGCTCGACGCGATCCGTACCGCGCCCGGCCGGCGCCTCCAGCGCCACGATCTCGCTGGCGAACACGCCGGATTCGATCGCCCGTCTGGCCCGGGTCAGCGAGGCGATGGCGTAGTCGTCCTGGGCTTCGCGGGTGAAGCCGAACGCTTCGGCGCACGCTTCGGCGTAGGTGCCCATCAGCCTGCCCGGCTCGTAGGCGTCCTCGAGCCCATCGAGAAACATGTGATCGAGCACCTGGGCGTGCCCCATGCGCAGCCCGGCGCGGGCCTTGGGCAGCAGATAGGGGGCGTTGCTCATGCTCTCCATGCCGCCGGCGATGGCATGTTCGGCGCTACCCACACGCAGCGCATCGAATGCCTGCATGATCGCCTTCATGCCGGAGCCGCACATCTTGTTGACGGTGGTGCAGGGCGTCGATTCGGCGAGCCCTGCGCCGAGGGCCGCCTGGCGGGCCGGCGCCTGGCCGAGGCCCGCCGGCAGCACGCAGCCCATGAGCACTTCATTGATGACTAGCTCGTCGACGGCGTCCGGCGGCAGTCCGGCCTGCGCGAGCGCGCCGCGGATCGCCGCCGCGCCCAGTTGCGGGCAGCTCAGTCCGCCGAGCGCGCCCTGAAAAGCGCCCATCGGCGTGCGTTTGGCGCCGACGATGACAATCGGGTCTTCGATATTCATGACAATGACTCCTGATAGCGTACCGGCTGCCGCTTATTCAACTTCAGACCCTGATGACGATGGGGTTTAACGCTCACCCCCTCGCCGCTCCCCCTCTAATGCCGCCACAAAACGACGAAGCCCCGTTCGTTCGATCGGCGAATGATCGGGTCGGTGCACACGGACATCCTTGTCCTGGTGCGCCTCTTGCGACATCCCTGTCGCAAGACCCTATTCGCCGCTCTCCGCACGGCGTCGTTTCGACAGGCGGTCCCGATTGCCCCGGCGGTGTTTTGCCTGGATCGGTTTCACGCACCGCCCGCTCTCGCAGCCCTGTTCTACGTAGCCGACATGCGAATGCCGCCGTCGAGCCTGATCACCTCCCCGTTGAGGTAGCGGTTCTCGAGGATCTGGCGCACCAGCGAGGCGTATTCCTCGGCGTGACCCATGCGCCTGGGAAACGGTACCTTGGCGTTGAGGCCGTCGCGCACCTCGGCGGGCATGCCTTGCATCATCGCGGTGTCGAAGATGCCGGGGGCGATCGCCATCACCCGGATGCCGGACGAGGCCAGCTCGCGGGCGGCGGGGAGGGTCAGGCCGACCACGCCGCCCTTGGAGGCCGCATAGGCGGCCTGGCCGATCTGGCCCTCGAACGCGGCCACCGAGGCGGTATTGATCACCACGCCTCGCTCGCCGTCGTCATCCGTCGCCGGGTTCTCCTGCATCGCCGCCACTGCCAGACGCAGCATGTTGAAGGTGCCGATCAAGTTGATGTCGATCGTGCGGCGGAAGCTGTCGAGGCCATGCACGCCGCGCTTGCCATGGATCTTCTCCGCCGGCGCAACGCCGGCGCAGTTGATCAAACCGTGCAGCGCGCCGAAGCGTTCGAGCGTCTCGGCCAGCGCGCGCTCGCCATCGGCTTCCTGCGTCACGTCGGCCTGAATGGCCAGCGCCGTGTCGCCAAGGGTACGGGCATGATGGCGGGCGGTATCGAGGTCTCGGTCGACCAGCGCCACGTTGCCACCGGCCTCGACCAGCATCCGCGCCGTGGCAGCGCCCAGCCCGGAGCCGCCGCCGGTGACGATGAAGGTGCGTTCAGCCAGCTGCATGGGGATCTCCCGAGTGGAACCTTGACCTGTGTTCTAGCGATGGCAACGCGACCGGGAAATAGGACCTAGTGCTGAAAGACCAAGGTCGGATGGCGACAAGTTGACATTAACGTCAAGGTCATAGATCGAATCGGCCGTTGAAACCGGTCGTTTCCCGACTTGTCGGGCTCACGGGAAAGAGCGGCTCACGAGGCGGCTCGAACCTCGGTCATCGATCTCAGGAAGCATCAGATGAAGACGAACCGATCCACGGCGAAACCGGTGCACAAACCAACCTTCGCCAACGGCGACGACATCCAGATCCCCGTTTTTACCCTGCTCAAACCCGATGGCACCGTCTATGCAGGCGCCGGGTCGACCTCTCTCGACGAAACCACCGCGCGGCGCATCTATCGCGCCATGCTCTACACCCGGGTGCTCGACGAGCGCATGATGGCGGCCCAGCGTCAGGGGCGGCTCAGCTTCTACATGCAGTGTACCGGCGAGGAGGCGGCCGTGATCGGCAGCACGGCGGCGCTGGACGACGCCGACATGATCATGGCCCAGTACCGCGAGCAGGGGGCGCTGGCCTATCGCGGCTTCACCACCGACGAGTTCATGAACCAGCTGTTCGGCAACGAGCGCGACACCGCCCACGGCCGCCAGATGCCGATCCACTACGGCTCGCGGGATCTCCACTATTTGACGATCTCCTCGCCGCTGGCGACCCAGATTCCCCAGGCCACCGGCTACGCCTACGGCCAGAAGCTGGCCGGCAAGGGCCACTGCACGCTGACGATCTTCGGCGAAGGCGCGGCCTCGGAAGGGGACTTCCACGCCGCGCTCAACATGGCATCGGTACACAAGGTGCCGGTGATCTTTCTGTGCCGGAACAACGGCTACGCCATCTCCACGCCGGTCACCGAGCAGTTCGCCGGCGATGGCGTCGCCGCCCGCGCCTTCGGCTATCGCATGCAGTCGATCCGCGTCGACGGCAACGACATCCTTGCCGTGTACGAAGCGACCCGCGAGGCGCGACGGCTGGCGGTCGAAGAGAACGAGCCGGTGCTGATCGAGGCGATGACCTATCGCCTGGCCGCCCATTCCTCCTCCGACGATCCGTCCGGCTATCGCAGCAAGAAGGAAGAGGAAGCGTGGCACAAGAAAGACCCGCTGCGGCGGATGCAGCGCTGGCTGCTCGATCGCGGCTGGTGGAACGAGGATGAAGAACGTGAACTGACCGAGTCGCTGCGCCGCGAGGTGCTGGAAACCATGAAGCAGGCGGAAAAGCGCCGCCCGCCGGCACTCGAGACGCTGGTCAGCGATGTCTATGCCGAGACGCCGCCGCTGCTGCGTGAGCAGCTCGAAACGCTGGAAGCGCATATTCGGCGCCATCCCGAGGCCTATCCCAGGAGTGCACCTTGGCTGGATGGCGGTATCGGGAAGGAGGGCCAGCCATGAGCCGGATGAATCTGCTCCAGGCCGTCAACAACGCGCTGGATACCGCCATGGCTCTGGATGAGCGCGTGCTCTGCTTCGGCGAGGATGTCGGCGTGTTCGGTGGCGTGTTCCGTGCCACCAGCCACCTGCAGGAAAAATACGGTCGCGAGCGCTGCTTCAATACGCCGCTGGTGGAGCAGGGCATCGTCGGCTTCGCCAACGGCCTGGCCGCCCAGGGCTCGGTGCCGGTGGCCGAGATCCAGTTTGCCGACTATATCTTTCCCGCTTTCGATCAGCTGGTGAACGAGACCGCCAAGTTCCGCTATCGCTCCGGCAGCCTGTTCGATGTCGGTGGCCTGACCGTGCGGGCGCCCTACGGCGGCGGGATCGCCGGCGGTCACTATCACTCCCAGTCGCCGGAGGCGTATTTCGCTCACACGCCGGGGCTGACGGTGGTGGTGCCGCGCAACCCGCATCAGGCCAAAGGGCTGTTGCTGGCCTCGATCCGCTCGCCGGATCCGGTGATCTTCTTCGAACCCAAGCGGCTCTATCGCGCCTCGGTGGGCGAGGTGCCGGACGACGACTACGAGTTGCCGCTGCGTCAGGCGGAAGTCGTCAAGGAGGGCAGCGACATCACGCTGCTGGCCTGGGGCGCGCAGATGGAAGTGATCGAACAGGCCGCCGAGATGGCCGAGAAGTCAGGTATCTCCTGCGAACTGATCGACCTGCGAACCATCGTGCCGTGGGATATCGAGACGGTGGCGGCATCGGTATTCAAGACCGGGCGCCTGGTCGTCAGCCACGAGGCGCCGTTGACCGGCGGATTCGCCGCCGAGATCGCCGCTACCATTCAGCAACGCTGCTTTCTCTATCTGGAGTCGCCGATCGAGCGCGTCACCGGGCTCGACACGCCGTTCCCGCTGACGCTCGAGAAGGAGTACATGCCGGGGCCGCTGAAGGTGCTCGATGCCATCCACCGCACGATGGACTTCTGAGGAGCGATGATGAGCGATTTTCTGCTGCCCGATATCGGCGAGGGCATCGTCGAGTGCGAAGTGGTGAAGTGGCTGGTCGCCGAGGGCGACAGCATCGCCGAGGATCAGCCGGTGGTCGAGGTGAGCACCGACAAGGCGGTGATGGAGATCACCGCGCCCGACGCCGGGCGGGTGACCCGGCTCTACTGCGGCGAGGGTGAGACCGCCTGCGTGCATGCGCCGCTGTTCGCCTATGTCGTGTCGACTGACACCGATAGCGCCGACAGCCCGGCAGCCCGCGCGCCCGCGCCCGAGGCTGCCACCCCCGAGACGGAAATTCCGCAGCCGCCTGCGCCGCAGGACGAACAGACGTCACAGGGCGAACCGACGCTGCAGGACGAGCCGGCCCCCACCGCGGCCAAGCCGTTCCTGCTGCCCGATCTCGGCGAGGGCATCGTCGAGTGCGAGGTGGTGGCGTGGCGGGTCGCGGAAGGCGAAGAGATCGCCGAGGATCAGCCGGTGGTCGAGGTGAGTACCGACAAGGCGGTGATGGAGATCACCGCGCCGGAGGCGGGGCGCCTGGCGCGGCACCACTGCCAGGTCGGCGAGAGCGCCCGGGTGCATACGCCGCTGTTCACCTATCACCCCGCGACGAGCGAAACGTCCACCGCTTTCGGCACGACAACCGACACGGCCCCTGGCGCGGCAGCCGACGCCCCGCAGTCGACCTCGCAGTCGACCTCGCAGTCGACCCCGTTGGCGAGTGTTTCACGTGGAACCTCGGCGCCCGCGGCATCGTCGGCGGGGCGGCGGCGTATCCCCGCCAGCCCGGCGGTACGTCGCCGGGTGCGCGAGCTTGGCGTGCGCCTCGAGGAGATTGCCGGCAGCGGCAAGGATGGCCGGGTGCTCAAGGAGGACGTGCTGGCGTTCCAGCAGCAACATGAAAAGCGTCAGGAACAGCACCGCGCGGAACCGCAGGATTCACAGCCGAAAGCCGCAACGCCGGGACGTGGAACGCCAATGCCGGAGGCTGCCTCCGACGAGCGGACCGAGCCGCTGCGCGGCGTGCGTGCCGTCATGGCCAAGCGAATGAGCGAGGCCGCAGCCACGATTCCGCATTTTGCCTACGGCGACGAGTTCGACGTCACCGAGTTGCTGGCGCTGCGGGAACGCCTCAAGGGCGATTTCGAGGCGCGTGGTGAGCGGTTGACGCTGATGCCGCTGTTGATGAAGGCGCTGGCGCTGGCGGTGACGACGTTTCCGCTGCTCAACTGCCGGCTCAGTGCGGCAGCCGACGCCATCCATTATCAGGCCGCCTGCAATATCGGCATGGCGGTGGACAGCGCCAGCGGCCTGCTGGTGCCCAACGTCAAGCACGTCGAGCGACTGAGCCTGCGCGAAGTGGCGAGCGAGGTGGAACGCCTGACCCGGGCGGCCCGCGAGGGGCGAGTCGAACCCGGCGATCTGAAGGGCGGCACCATCAGCATCTCCAACATCGGCGTGCTGGGCGGCACCTACGCCATGCCGATCATCAACGCGCCGGAGGTGGCGATCGTCGCGCTCGGCCGGGTTCAGCGGTTGCCGCGCTTCGATGCCGACGGCAACGTGGTGGCGCGATCGATCATGACCGTGACCTGGTCCGGCGACCATCGAGTGCTGGATGGCGGCACCATGGCGCGTTTCTGCAATCGCTGGAAGGGCTACCTGGAGGCGCCCGAGACGATGCTGGCCGATCTGCGCTGAGTTTTGAGCGAACACCCATGAACGAGCCGACGGAGCTGCAGCAGTTCTACATTCCCGAGGAGCAGTCGGTTTACCTGCTCAGCCAGAGCCAGGCGCGACAGCTGCGGGAGTGGATCGAGCGCTGTCGGCATCAGCTCGCCCAGGTCGGCTACCGGGAGGTCGAGCTGATCGGCAAGGGCGCCTACGGGTTCGTCTTCGCGGGCATCGACGGCGCCGGCGACAGCCATGTGTTCAAGTTCACCCGCCAGAACCTGCCGCAGTCTTTTCACGAGCGCCTCGAGGAGGAGGCGTTCATGCTCGAACAGGTCGATCATCCCCTCGTTCCCAGACTGATCGCCTATCGCACCCTGCGCCATCAGGCGATGCTGGTGATGGCGCGCGCGCCGGGCATCAATCTGGAGGAGTTCTCGCTGCGCGAGGGGCGGCTGGCGCCACGCCTGTTGATCAGGATCGCGGCGCAGCTGGCGGACATCCTGCGCACGCTACGCCGTGAATCCGCCGAGGGGCGCGTGGTCGTGCACGGAGACATCAAACCCTCGAATCTGATGTTCGATGCGCGGACCGAGCAGATCGCGCTGATCGACTGGGGCTCCTCGGTCTTCGCCCAGCTCGATGCCGAAGGCCAGTTCCTGTCGCGTAACGTGATGGAGCTGATGTCCGCCGATCTCCAGCACACCAACGCCCGCATGGGCGACGTCTACTATATCGGCGACGAACAGTTGAACGGTGCGTTGTCGTCGCCACGCTTCGATGAGCAGGGCGCCGCCGCGACCCTCTATGCGCTGGCGACCGCGCAGTCCAGCCGCTTCGGCCACGGGACGATCCCGGCAACCTCGCTGGGCCTGCCGATCGAGTTCGCCCGGATGCTGGATGCCATGCTCAGCGAAGACGCCGCGCTGCGCCGTCGGGCCGGGGACTACTTTCTCGAGCATATGCCGCGCATCGCCCGCACCATCATCCGTGAGCCGCAGGCGGTGCCGGAAATCCCGCTGGTGCCGGTGTGGGTGCGCTCGCTGGAGCAAGAGATCGAGACGGTGGTCTACAGCTCGCGCAAGGCCTTTCTGCGCGAGGACGTGCTGCACGATACGTCACTGCGCGGGCGGGACCGCGACGACACCTTGAGTGCGATCAATGACGTCCAGTTCGATCGCTACTACAAGCATTTCATGCAGGGCATGGGCGATCTCGAAAAGGCCTTTCTGGTCTCGGTCGGGCGGCTGGGGAAGTATCCGGTGGTGGGCGGCCTGGCGGTGCGCTGGAGCGAGGCGGGCGTGGAATTCGATACCACGCTGAGTCTCAACGAACCGTCGCTCCGGACGGCGTTCGTCGCGGCGGTGAACAACATGATCACCCTGGCCCGGGCGATCCGCCGCCGCGATGGCGTGTTCAAGGCGTGCCTGTTCAACGCCCGGCGCACCCTGCACATCGATCGCGATGACGCTTCCCGGCCGTTCGTGCCCGAGCCCGGCTGCGCGATTCCCTACGAGGTCAGCCCGACGCCGGAGCTGGAGGACGCCAGCCGCGAGCACTCCTACTTCG
The DNA here is from genome assembly GCF_036663415.1 of Salinicola sp. 4072. Taxonomy (NCBI): domain Bacteria; kingdom Pseudomonadati; phylum Pseudomonadota; class Gammaproteobacteria; order Oceanospirillales; family Halomonadaceae; genus Salinicola; species Salinicola sp. 4072. The sequence continues at coordinate 17,929 of NZ_JAXOVV010000020.1, forward strand.
AGGATGGCCCGGATCCCGAGGAGTTCCTGCGCCTGCCGCCGGTGATGATCGAGGCGCTGTCGCGACTCAACGCCATTCATCACACTGGCATGATCATCTTCGAGGCGTTGCCGACCCACCTGAAGATCCACAGCTACTATCGCCTGCTCGATCCGGCCCGGGAGCAAGAATTCCGCGGCTGTCTGGAGACGCTGCTGGCGGCGGTGCCGCAGATCGACGGGCTCGGCGTGTCCGGCTACATGAAGATGCCCTACAAGAACACGCGACATTTCGCGCATCGTTCACGGCCGGCCGATACCGGTGCGTGAGGTTTCCGAAGACTCGCTCGTCGCGGTGCCGCGTGCGCAATCGTTGCGTTATGCGGACGATTCTTACCCTTTTGGTCGATTTCATGGGGCAAACGGGGATGAAACGGACCTGAGTCGTTATAATCCGCGCCGACATGAGAATCCCCTCGCGTGACCGACGCCCGTCATGGAGCGCTGCGGGTTTCCGACAACAGCAATACTCGATGGTGAATTCATGGCCAAGCAATCCCATACCCATGCGCAGTGGTCCTCGCGAACGGCCTTCGTTCTGGCGGCGACCGGTTCTGCCGTGGGTCTCGGCAATATCTGGAAGTTTCCCTACATGGTGGGCGACAGCGGCGGCGCCGTGTTCGTGCTCGTCTACCTGGTGTGTATCGCGCTGATCGGCCTGCCGATCCTGGTGTCCGAGTGGCTGCTGGGCCGGCGCGGGCAGTCCAACCCGATCAATACCATGCAGAAGCTCAGCCGCGATTCGAAGCTCTCGCCGGACTGGGTGCTGGTGGGCATCGCCGGTGTGCTGGGGTCGTTTCTGATCCTCTCGTTCTACAGCGTCGTCGGCGGTTGGTCGCTCAACTACACCTGGAGCACGCTGACCGGCGATCTGGGCCAGTCGAGCGGGGTCGATGTCGGTGACTACTTCACCACGCTGCTGGGCCAGCCGGGCACGCTGCTGTTCTGGCACACGATCTTCATGCTGCTGACGTTCGGCATCGTCGCCGGCGGCGTCAAGGGCGGCCTGGAGCGGGCGGCCAAGTGGCTGATGCCGCTGCTGATCGTGGCGCTGGTCCTGCTGATCGGCTTCGGCGCGACCACCGCCGGCTTCGGCGAGGCGGCCGCGTTCATGTTCTCGCCCGACTGGAGCAAGTTGAACGGCGGCGTCGTGCTCGCCGCGCTGGGGCATGCGTTCTTCACGCTGTCGCTGGGCATGGGGATCATGATGGCCTACGGCTCCTACCTGGGGCAGGAGGTCAACCTGATCAAGACGGCGCGCACCGTGGTGATCCTGGATACGGTGATTGCGCTGGGCGCCGGCATGGCGATCTTCCCGGTGGTGTTCGCCAACGGTCTGGACCCGAGCGCCGGCCCGGGGCTGCTGTTCGTGACGCTGCCGCTGGCTTTCATCGACATGCCCTGGGGGCTGGCGTTCGGCACGATCTTCTTCGCGCTGCTGACGGTAGCCGCGCTGACTTCGGCGATCTCGCTGCTGGAGCCGGTGACGGAGTTCCTGGAAGAGCGCACGCCGCTGTCGCGCCTGGGTTCGGCCTTTGTCGCGGCGCTGGCGACCTGGTCGCTGGGCATCGCCGCGCTGCTGGCGTTCAACGTCTGGTCCGGCTTCCAGCCGTTCGGTTTCAATGTCTTCGATCTGCTCGATGCGCTCACCAGCAAGCTGATGCTGCCGCTGACGGGGCTGGCCGCCATCGTCTTCACGGCGTGGTTCCTGGATAGCGAAGGCGTGAAGCAGGAGCTGGGCCTGGGGCCGAAGGGCCGGGTGCTGTGGCACTACGTGTCGCGCTATGTGGCGCCGATCGGGGTGATCGTGGTGTTCCTCAACAGTCTTTGAGAAAACGCGATAGCCGACTGCGCTAGGCTCAGCGGTGTTGAGATCAACCTTGGAATGCTCATTTACAACCTCGTAAACTGCGCTTCCTCGGTTAATCTCGCCTTGCTGAGCCGTCGCTCGTAACGGCTCTCATCGTCTTCTCTTGGAAGGCATATGTCGCAGAGCATCGCGTGACAGGTATTCACCCGCCGGGATGAATCTGACGGTCAGGCAGCGGCCGCGGTCCTCTTCGAGGGCGCGGCCGCTGGTCGTTGAGGGCCGGCGAACGGCGGGTGGCGGTGGCCGGCGGCTGCTCGTGCTATTTGGGCAGTTCGGCGATCTCTTCCGCCAGCTGGCGCTTTTCCTGGCGCTGTTCGATACCACGCCGGGCCTTGAGATAGCGAATGGCGGCCTTGCGCTTGCGTTGTTCATGTTCGCTGACTTCCAGCGTCATGAAAATCTCGAGAATGTCGCTCTTGAGGGCATGAAGGTGTTCGACGCTCTTCATGATCGAATCTCCTGGCATCCTAAGACCTGTCGGTTCGCGCCCGACATGCATACTATACTCAACTTTACAAGATGATGACGATTCACTTTTTTCATGCTTTCAACGCGCCTTGGCGGCGTGTTCCCGCCCGCGTGACTGGGGCATACTGGGCGCCTGATTCCTGACCGAGAAGATCCGATGTCGTCAACCGAGGGCCAGCCATGAGCCGTTCGCTGTTCGATGAATTGCGTGTGCACATGGATCGTCTGCGCCGCTCCGAGCAGAAGGTGGCGCGCTTCGTGCTGCGCAATCCGGAAGAGGTGATCCTGATGCGGATCACCGACCTGGCCAGCGAGGCGCAGGTCAGCGAGCCGACGGTGGTGCGCTTCTGCCGCGCCATGGGCATGGCGGGGTTCCAGGAGTTCAAGCTCAAGCTGGCGCAGATGATGGCGCGGGGAAGCCAGTACGCCCAGTTCACCATGAACGACGGCGACAGCGTGGCCGAGTTCTCCCACGGGATCTTCGACAGCACCATCGAGACGCTCGAACAGGTCCGCGATCAGCTGGACAACGAGGCGCTGGGCAAGGCGATCGCGGCGCTGGCGGTGGCCAACCGGGTCGAGTTCTACGGTTACGGCGCCTCGGGGATCGTCGCCGCCGATGCCCAGCACAAGTTCTTCCGCCTGCAGATCCAGACTTCGGCCTACTCCGACCCGCACCTGCAGGCGATGTCCGCCGCGACCCTGAAAGCAGGCGACGTGGTGGTGGCGATCTCCCAGACCGGCCGCACTCGGGCGCTGCTCGCCAGCGCCAAGACGGCGGTCAAGGCCGGCGCGACCGTGATCGGCCTGTGCCCCAGCGATTCTCCGCTGGCCCGCGAGGTGACCCTGACGCTGCCGATCGACGTTCAGGAGGATACCGAGGTCTACATCCCCATGACCTCGCGTATCGTCCATCTGCTGACCATCGACGTGCTCGCGGTGGGCGTGGCCAAGAATCGCGGCCCACAGATCACCGATCAGCTCAAGGCGATCAAGCGCAGCCTGGGGTCGCTGAGGGTTTCCAACAACGTGTCGTGACGGCTTCATGGCCGGGGAAACGCCGACTTCGCTCGACATTTTTTGCATCTCGAATACTGTATATATAGACAGTATTCTTGTTCTGAGTGACACTGGTGGCCACGTTTCACCGTCCCGGCTACCGTCATGTCGCTACTCGCTACTCGCTACTCGCTGTTTCCGATGGATATCGCTGTCGCTCCTCGATACGAGGGGTGGTCAATGAGCAGCCTGGAATCCCTGCTCGATAGCCGTCAGGTCTGGCGCGCCCAGGCCGGTGCCGATAGCCAGGGCGGCGATGCGATCGCCAGCGGGCATGCGGCGCTCGATGCGATCCTGCCGGGGGGCGGCTGGCCGTCGGCCGCGGTCAGTGAGCTGCTGTCGGCGGGCGCCGGCAACGGGGAACTGGCCCTGCTGTGGCCGGTGATCTCGCGGATGACCCGGGAAGGCCGGCCGGTGGTGCTGGTCTCGCCACCGGGCGTGCCGTATCCGGCGGCGTGGCGACAGGCGGGCGTGGCGCTGGAGCAGTGTCACTGGCTCGACGTGCAGGGCCGCGAGGCGCTGTGGGCGACGGAGCAGTGCCTGCGCGCCGGCTGCTGCGCGGCCGTCGTCGCCTGGCTGCCGCAGGCCGATAGCCGCCTCATGCGGCGGTTGCAGGTGGCGGCGGCAAGTGGCAACACGCTGGCTTTCGTCCACCGGCCGCTGGCGAAGGTGTCCGAGGCGTCGCCAGCGCCGCTCCGGTTGCGGCTGCACCGCCATGCCGAACTGGAGATCCTCAAGTGTCGTGGCGGCTTTCCGTCCGCGCGGCGGATCGCCTTCGGCGCCAGGGCGTGACGCCATGCGCTGGGTCTGCCTGCTGTTTCCGCGTCTGGCGCTGGAGGGGGCGCTGCGTCGTCGTGCCGACCCCGAGGCGCCCTTCGCGCTGGTCGATGGCCCGGCGCAGCGCCAATGCATTCGCGCTGCCAATCGCGCCGCCCGCGAGCAGGGCGTCAAACCCGGTCAGGCGCTGGGCTTCGCCGAAGCGCTGTTTAACGCGCCGCTTTTTAAGGCGCCCGGAGCCGCGCCGCTTTTTAAGGCGCCCGGAGCCGCGCCGCTTTCCAAGGCGCCCAACTCCGCGCCAGAAAACGGTTCTGAACCTGCCTCGGGCGAGCGGCTCGAGACGGCGCCGTTCGATGCCGAATCCGTCGAGCGCTGGCGGCGGCGTCTGGCGAGCTGGGCCTACGGCTTCAGCGCTCAGGTCAGCCTGCACTATCCGCACGCGCTGGTGTTCGAGGTCGCCAGCAGCCTCGATCTGCTGGGCCCCTGGCCGCGGCTGGAGGCGCGGCTGCGGTCGGAGCTCGCCGAACTCGGCTTTTCGCATCGGCTGGTGATCGCCCCCAATCCGGCGGCGGCGCGGGTGCTGGTCAATGTCCACGACGGGCTGGCGGTGGACGACGCCGGGCTGGAGCCGGCGCTGGCCGCGCTGCGCCTCGACCGTGCCGGGCTGGCGAACATCGATGCCGGCCAGGACATCGTGCAGACCCTCAAGCGTAGCGGTTTCCAGCGCCTGGGCGAGCTGTTTGCCCTGCCGCGCAGCGCCCTGGCCCGACGTTTCGGTGGCGGTTTGCTGCGTCATCTGAGCGAGCTGCGCGGGGAGTGGCCGCTGGCGCTGGATTACCATCGTCCCACGCCGCGTTTTTCCCGTACCTTCGAATTCGATCAGCCGGTGCATGCCCTGGCGGGGCTGGCCTTTCCGCTCAAGCGCCTGCTGCAGGAGCTGGCCGCGTTTCTGATGGGCCAGGACGCGGGCGTCGAGCGGTTCCGCCTGACGTTCGAACTGGAGGACGGTCCGGCGCAGGCCGTCGAGATCGGCCTGCTGGCGGTACAGCGCGACCCCGATACCCTGCTCGAGCTGACCCGTGCGCATCTGGAGCGCGTGCGCCTCGCCGGCCCGGTGATGAGCTTGACGCTCTCCGCGCCGCGCCTGTCGGCCTACGCGCCGGTCCGGCGGGAGCTGCTGGAAGGGCCGGCCCGCCAGGCCCAGGCCTGGGCGACGCTGCATCAGCGGCTGGTCGCGCGGCTGGGCGAGCCGGTACTCAAGCCGCTGGTCGAGTACCGCGAGCATCGCCCGGAAATGGCGGTGATCGACGGCGCCGGCCCACGGGCGCGTGACGCCAGCGTCGGCCCGGCGCGTCCCGGTTGGTTGACCCCCACGCCCCAGCGCTGCGATGGCGACGTGGCGCAGCTGCTGGCGGGGCCGGAGCGGATCGAAAGCGGCTGGTGGGACGGCGGCGACATCCGGCGCGACTACTATCTGGCCCAGTGGGCCGACGGCCGCCACGCCTGGGTCTGGTGCGAGCCGGGGCGGCAGGGCTGGTATCTGCACGGGTGGTTCGGATGAGCGATGGCTTTTTACAGCGGCCCGACGCTGCCGCCTCATCGCGGCCCGACGCTGCCGCTTCGGACGCCCGACAAAGCCTGGGCGCGGCACCGGACGCCTGTAGCCTAGGCACAGCTTCGGGTGCCTTTAGAGAGCCCTACGCCGAGCTGCACTGTCTTTCCGCCTTCAGCTTTCAGCGCGGCGCGTCGACCGCGGATGAGCTTTTCGAGCGCGCCGCACGGCTCGGCTACCGTGCCCTGGCGATCACCGACGAGGCCACGCTGGCCGGCATCGTACGCGGCTGGCAGGCGGCACGGGAGCATGGCGTCGCGCTAATCGTCGGTGCCGAGTTTCGTACCCAGTGCGGCATCAAGCTGGTGCTGCTGGTGGAGAACCGGCGTGGCTACGAGGCGCTCTGCGGATTGATCACCCGCGTTCGCGGGCGTGCGCCCAAGGGCGAGTATCGGCTGCTCGCCTCGGATCTCGACGAACTCGACGGCGGTGACGGCCTGTTCGCGCTGTGGATTCCGGAGGCAGTGCCGGGCCATGAGATGGATGATCGTGAGGTAAGTGATAATGAGGTGGGCGAGCGGCTGGCACGTGCCTTCCCCGATCGGCTGTGGCTGGCGGTGGAGCTTCACTACGGCTTCGAGAACGGCTGCGATAACGCGGCGCGTCTGGCCCGACTGCAGGCGCTGGCCGCCGAGCTGGGCATTCCTGTACTGGCGGCGGGAGACGTTCACATGCATGCCCGGGGCCGGCGGGCGCTGCAGGACTGCCTCACCGCGATTCGTCACCACCTGAGCGTGTTCGAGGCGGGAGACACGCTGTTCCCCAACGGCGAGCGCCATCTGCGCAGCCGGGATGCGCTATCCGCGATCTATCCCGTTGAGCTGATGGCCGAGAGCGTGGCGTTGGCGGCGCGCTGTGACTTCGATCTCGGCGAGCTGCACTACACCTATCCCCACGAGGTGGTGCCGGAGGGCAAGACGCCGGCCGAGTGGCTGCGCGAGTTGACGGCTCAAGGCTGCGCGCGACGCTGGCTGAATGGTGTGCCCGAGAAGACGGCCGCGCAGATCGACTACGAGCTCGCACTGATCGAGGAGCTCGGCTACGAGCACTATTTCCTCACCGTGCATGACATCGTCGACTTCGCGCGGCGGCAGCACATCCTGTGCCAGGGGCGCGGCTCGGCGGCCAACTCGGCGGTCTGCTACGCGCTGGGAATCACCGAGATCGATCCGTCGCGCACGGCGCTGCTGTTCGAGCGCTTCATCTCCCGCGAACGCGACGAGCCGCCGGATATCGATGTCGATTTCGAGCATGAGCGCCGCGAGGAGGTGATCCAGTACGTCTTCAGCCGCTACGGCCGCCATCGCGCGGCGCTGACCGCCGTGGTCAGCCATTACCACGCCGCTGGAGCGATCCGCGATATCGGCCGGGCACTGGGCTTCGCGCCGGAGCGTATCGACCGGCTCGCCCGCTGTGCCGGGCGCTGGACCGATCATATTCCCGACGAAGCACGGCTCAGAGAGCAGGGTTTCGAGCCGGAAGAGCCCATGCTCCAGCGTCTGCTGGTGCTGGCCGGTACGCTGGTTGGCTTTCCGCGCCATCTCTCCCAGCATCCGGGCGGGTTCGTGATCTCGGATGCGCCGCTGCAGACGCTGGTGCCGGTGGAAAACGCCGCCATGGCGGAGCGCACGGTGATCCAGTGGGACAAGGACGATCTCGATCTGGTCGGGCTGCTCAAGGTCGACGTGCTGTCGCTGGGCATGTTGACGGTGCTGCGACGCAGTCTGGATCTGGTGCGCCTTCACCGCGGTATCGACTACGCGTTGGCGACGATTCCCAAGGAGTGCGCCGAGACCTACGCCATGATCCAGCGCGCCGATACCCTCGGCGTGTTCCAGATCGAATCCCGTGCCCAGATGGCGATGCTGCCCCGGCTCAAGCCGGCCAAGTTCTACGACCTGGTGATCGAAGTGGCGATCGTGCGCCCCGGGCCGATCCAGGGCGACATGGTGCACCCCTATCTCAAGCGGCGTAATGGCGAGGAGCCGATCACCTATCCGTCACAGGCATTCAAAGATGCCTTCGAACGCACTCTCGGCGTGCCGCTTTTCCAGGAACAGGTAATGGCGCTGGCAGTGGAGGCGGCGGGTTACAGCCCCGGCGAGGCGGACCAGCTGCGGCGCTCGATGGCGGCCTGGAAGCGCCACGGCGGGCTCGAGCATCACCGCCAGCGAATCGTCGAGGGCATGCTCGAGCGCGGCTACGAGCTGAGCTTCGCCGAACGCATCTTCGAGCAGATCAAGGGCTTCGGCAGCTACGGCTTTCCCGAATCCCACGCCGCCAGCTTTGCCTTGCTGACCTACGCCAGCTGCTGGCTCAAGTGCCACGAACAGGCGATCTTCGCCTGCGCGCTGATCAACAGCTGGCCGATGGGCTTCTATTCGCCGGATCAGGTACTGCAGGATGCCCGCCGCCACGGCGTCGAGGTGCGGCCGGTCGATATCCGCCAGAGCCAGTGGGAGAGCACGCTGGAGGTTGCCTCTACCAGTACCGGCGAGTTGGCGATTCGGCTCGGGCTGCACATGATCAAGGGGCTCGCCGAGAGCGACGGCCAACGGCTGCTGGCGGCGCGCGACACGCCGGGTTGCGATAGCGTCGAACGCCTGGCGGCACGGTCCGGGGTCAAGCGGGCGGTGCTGTCACGGCTCGCCGATGCCGGGGCGCTGGAGGGGCTGGCCGGAGATCGCCATCGGGCGCGCTGGGCCACGGCCGGTGTCGAGGCTTCGCTGCCGCTGTTTTCCGAGGTCGATAGCGAAGAGGCGTCGCTCGCGCTGCCTGCCATCGAGGTCGGCGAGGCGATCAAGGCGGATTACGCCACGCTCGGTACCACGCTGGGGCCGCATCCGATGTCGCTGCTGCGCCAGCGCTGCCGGGTGGAGGGTATTCGTGGTCTGGGCGGGGTGGTGGATTCCAGGCGTCTCGCCGAGCTGCCGGGGGATATCGGCGTGGCGATCGCCGGGCTGGTGGTCGGGCGCCAGCGCCCCGGCTCCGCCAAGGGGGTGACTTTTCTCACCCTCGAGGATGAATTCGGCATGGTCAATGTCGTGCTCTGGCCGCATCTCGCCGTCCGCTATCGCCGGGTCCTGCTCGAGTCTCGGCTGCTGCGGGTGGTGGGCAAGCTCGAAAGCCAGGCGGGCGTGCGCCACGTGATCGCCAGGCGACTGGTCGATCTCACCGGCCTGCTGGAGGGGCTGAGCACGCGCAGTCGGGATTTTCATTAGTCCGGCTCTCGTCGCACGCGCTGTGGGGCGGTGCGGACGACCGGGAGCGCGATGGCGCGGACTGGCAAAACGGCGTGATCCTGTGATTAGGTAAGGAACCATTGTGCTGCGCTGCCGGTCTTTATTGTGGCGTATTTCGCAGCAATGATTTTCCTTCAAACAACTCAAGAGGCGGCTGATTTATGGAGAGCATTGGCGTAGGGCCCTGGATTGCCATCGCGGTGGCCGTGGGTGCCATCGGGGTACTGGTCGGCTACTGGCTGGGAACCAGGATGGGCGGTCACAACACCGAACCGATGCGCGAGCTCAATCGCGAGCACAATGCCTACAAGGAAGACGTTCGCGAACACTTCGAGCAGGTTTCCGCGACCATGACGCGGATGGTCGAGGACTATCGCGAGATGTATCACCATGTCGCCAAGGGCGCCGAGAAGCTGGCGGACATGCACCATGAAACGGTGATCGAGCCGCCGCCCAAGCCGGAAGCGATCACCCAGGATCTGCGCACCGACGACGAGAAGCGCGACGCGTCGGCTTCCTCGACAGCTTCCAGGGCGGAGCCGTCGGCGACGGCGCCAACGGCTTCCGGTGCGGCGGCGAAGTCTTCCGCATCGCCATCCGCCTCCCCGACGGCCGGCAAGGCATCGCCCGAAACGGCCGCCGGTGGCGAATCCGGCTCGTCGACCGGACGCCCGCAGGATGCGGCGATTCACGCCGCCGCCCAAGATGCCGCCACCGGGCGCGGAAGCGCCCCGGGCAGGGCAACAGGCAGCGCCTGACGCCAGGCGGGGCCGGCCGGCTGTGTTAAGCTGGCGCGCTCTTCTCATTCCCAGCAGCAGGCCCCGCACGGTTTCCAATGGATGATGTCTCGGCACTAATCGACTCCCTCAACGCCAATCAGCGCGAGGCCGTCGCCGCGCCGCCCGGCAATATGCTGGTGCTGGCCGGCGCCGGTTCGGGCAAGACCCGAGTGCTGGTGCACCGCATCGCCTGGCTGATGCAGGTCGAAGGCGTTTCCCCCTATGCCATTCTGGCGGTGACCTTCACCAACAAGGCCGCCCGCGAGATGCGCACGCGTCTCGAGGCGCTGCAGGGGGCGTCGCTGCGCAACATGTGGGTCGGCACCTTCCACTCGATCGCGCATCGCCTGCTGCGCACCCACTGGCACGACGCGCGTCTGCCCCAGCACTTCCAGATCATCGACAGCGACGACCAGCTGCGGCTGGTCAAGCGTCTGCTGCGGGACCACAACGTCGACGACGAGCGCTATCCGCCCAAGCAGGTGCAGTATTTCATCGGCGGCTGCAAGGAGGAGGGGCTGCGTCCGCAGCAGGTGGCGACCCACGGCGACGCCTACATGGCCAGGATGGTCGAACTCTACGAGCTCTATCAGCTGACCTGCGAGCGCGGCGGGCTGGTCGACTTCGGCGAGCTGCTGCTGCGCAGCCTGGAGCTTTTGCGGGATACGCCGGCGCTGCTCAAGCATTACCGCGAGCGCTTCGGCCATATCCTGGTCGACGAATTCCAGGACACCAACACCCTGCAGTACGCCTGGCTGAAATTGCTGGCCGGCGCTGATGGCAATGGGAAGGGCGATGACGACAGTGCGGCCATGATCGTGGTCGGCGACGACGATCAGTCGATCTACGGCTGGCGCGGGGCCAAGGTCGAGAACATCCGCCGCTTCGAGACCGAATTCACCAACACCCGGACCGTGCGCCTGGAGCAGAACTATCGCTCCACCAGCGCCATTCTGGATGCCGCCAACGCGCTGATCAGCCACAACAGCGGGCGCATGGGCAAGGAGCTGTGGACCGACGGCGATGCTGGCGACAAGATCTCCGTCTATGCCGGCTTCAACGATCTCGACGAGGCGCGCTTCATCGTCGATACCATCGGCGAACAGTCTCGCAACGGCATTGCCCGGCGCGAGATGGCGATCCTCTACCGCTCCAACGCCCAGTCCCGGGTGATCGAGGAGGCGCTGATCCGCAGCGGCGTGCCGTATCGCATCTACGGCGGTCAGCGCTTCTACGAACGCCTGGAGATCAAGAACGCGCTGGCCTACCTGCGCCTGCTGCTCAATCGCGAGGATGACGCGTCGCTGGAACGGGTGATCAACGTGCCGGCCCGCGGGATCGGCACGCGCACGGTGGAGATCCTGCGTGGCCGCGCCCGTGATACCAATGTCTCGCTGTGGCAGTCGCTGCACGACAGCCTGAGCGACGGCACGCTCAAGGGCCGCGCGGGCAATGCGGTCAATGCCTTCGCCGAGCTGATCGAACGTCTCGACAACGATACCGCCGGCATGGCGCTCTACGAGATCATCGAGCACGTGATCCAGATCTCCGGCCTGATCGAGCACCACCGCAGCGAGAAGGGCGAAAAAGGCCAGGCGCGGGTGGAGAACCTCGAGGAGCTGATCAATGCGGCGCGGGCGTTCTCGCAGAATGCCCAGGCCAACCCGATCGACCTGCAGGAGGTGGGCGAAGGTGCCGCGGCGCTGGAACCGTTCCTGGCGGAAGCGGCGCTCAACGCGGGCGATCACGAGGCCGATGAGTTCGAGGACTGCGTACAGATGATGACGTTGCACTCGGCCAAGGGGCTGGAATTTCCGGTGGTGTTCGTGGCCGGCATCGAAGAGGGCCTGTTCCCGCACAAGATGTCGCTGGAAGAGCCGGGACGCCTCGAGGAGGAGCGCCGGCTCTGCTATGTCGGCATGACCCGCGCCATGCGCAAGCTCTATCTCACCTACGCCGAGATCCGCCGCCTGCACGGCCGCGAGACCATGGCGCGGCCGTCGCGGTTTTTACGGGAAGTCCCCGAGGAACTGCTCGAGGAAGTGCGCCTGCGCGGACAGGTATCGCGCCCGGTGACGTCCCGGCCCAACGTGGGCTCGTTGCGCCAGCAGGGTGTCGAGGCCAGCGGCGATCTCCCTTCGCTGTCGCTCGGCCAGCGCGTCAGCCATCCGTTGTTCGGCGAGGGCGTGATCCTCGATGCCGAAGGGGAAGGCGCCCGCGCCAGAGTGCATGTCAGCTTCGAAGGCGAGGGCGACAAGTGGCTGGTGCTGGGCTTCGCCAAGCTGACCCCGTTGTAACGGCAGTCGGCAGCGTCATCTGTTTGCAATACTCTTGTGCCAGAATGGCGAGATAAGTCGTAAAACGTTCACCGCGTTGCTGTTTCTCGTCGCGCCCCGGTTTCTCGTCGCGCCTCATTTGGAGTCACACATGGATATCACCAGCGATACCCACAGTCAGCACATCTCGCAGCAGTACAACCAGGACCTGGAAACCATCAAGACCCAGCTGATGGCGATGGGCGGACTGGTCGAGAAGCAGCTCCAGGAAGCCCTGACCGCGCTGCTGGAGGGCGATAGCCAGTTGGCGATTCGCGTGCGCGACAACGACGCCAGCGTCAACGGGATGCAGCTCAAGATCGACGAGGAGTGCGTGCGGATCCTGGCTCGGCGTCAGCCGGCCGCTTCCGACCTGCGCCTGGTCATCGCGGTCATCCGGGCCACCAACGATCTCGAGCGGATGGGCGACGAAGCCAACAAGATCGCGCGCAATGCGCTCGATCTGATCGAAGCCGGTCGGATTCCCCAGGGTAGCGTCGAGATTCGCCACATCAGCGAACACGTCGGCAACATGCTGCGCGATTCGTTGACTGCCTTCGCCCGCTTCGACACCGAGCTGGCGCTGAAAGTGGTAGCGGAAGATGCCTCGGTGGACAGCGAATACACCACTGCCATGCGTTCGCTGGCGACCCTGATGATGGAAGATTCGCGCTCCATCGGCGGCGTGCTGAACGTGATGACGGTGCTGCGCGCGCTGGAGCGGATCGGCGATCACGCCGACAACCTGGCCGAGCACGTCATCTATCTGGTCAAGGGCCGCGACATCCGCCACACCTCGGTCAGCGATCTCGATCACGAGCTCCTGGGCAAGGGCCGCTAACGCTGAACCCCTCGGGCGTCGACTCGCTCGGGGCTAGCGCTCCGCCGTTCGGACTGTGTTAGCGTGTCGACCTCGCAACGGTTTGTCTGTTCGGCGGATTTGGCATGATCTACTCCCTGCAAGTGATTCTCAGTGGCACGCGCCTGGTGTTCGAGCCCGGCCTGCGTCGTTTCGTGATTGGCCCCGTGCTGGTCAATCTGCTGCTCTACGGCGGCACGATCTTCTATCTCTTCGAGAACTTCGGCGGCTGGCTCGACTACGGCATGCGCCAGATACCCGGCTGGCTGACCTGGCTGGAGTGGTTGATCTGGCCGCTGCTGGTCATTGCTCTGGCGCTGATCGTCTTTTTCACCTTCACCCTGGTTTCCAACCTGATCGCGGCACCGTTCTACGGCTTTCTGGCCGAGAAGGTGGAGACTCGCGTCACCGGCCGGCCGCCAAGCGACGAACGCGGGCTGATGAAGGCCGGCGTCGATGCGCTGGGGCGGGAACTGGTCAAGCTGGGCTATATCCTGCCGCGCATGGCGGTTCTGTTCCTGATGGGATTCGTGCCCGGCCTCAACCTGATCACGCCCTTTTTGTGGGCGGCGTTCTCAGCCTGGATGATGGCCGTCCAGTATCTCGACTACCCGATGGACAACAACCAGGTCGGGTTTACCGACATGCGTCGTCGCCTGCGTGCCCGCTGGTGGCCGACGCTGACCTACGGCGCCTGCATGTCCATGGCCACCTGGGTGCCGGTGCTCAACCTGATCCTGCTGCCCGGTGGCGTTGCCGGTGGCGTCATGCTGTGGGACCGCTATTACCGCTCCATGGTGCCGGCAGTGAGCCGCTGAACGCGGGGGCGCGAGCGCGGGCGGCTGCCCGGCCGGCGAGAAAAACCGCCGGCCGGGGTTGAAAGCGGCACCGTTGCACGCCATGTAGGAAGGTACGGCACGAGGGTTTGTCGAAGTTCCGGAGCCAGGCGCATCGGGGCTTCTACAAATCCTAGTGAAATCAAAGCGATAGTTTTTCCGAGCAGCGCCGTATCGAGGTCGGGTTCGCTTGACACTGTCATGCGTTGCTCACTATTTTGATTCACCCGAGAGGCGCCCGCGTCGGGCAATGCCTCCTCACGAAAGGGAGTTTTGATCATGGCTCATAGCTTACCGTCGCTACCCTATGCGTATGACGCGCTGGAACCCAAGATCGACGCGATGACGATGGAGATTCACCACACTCGTCACCATCAGACTTACGTCAACAACCTCAACGCCGCGCTGGAAGGCACGGGGCTCGAAGACGTGCCGGTCGACAAGCTGATGGCCGATATCGAGAAGGTTCCGCAGGACAAGCGCCAGGCAGTCATCAATAACGGTGGCGGTCACGCCAACCACTCGCTGTTCTGGACCGTGATGTCCAAGGATGGCGGTGGCGAGCCGACCGGCAAGGTCGGTGAAGCGATCAGCAGTGAACTCGGCGGCTACGACGCCTTCAAGGAAGAGTTCAAGAAAGCGGCAGCCGGTCGTTTCGGCAGTGGCTGGGCCTGGCTGGTCGTGACCCCGGATAAGAAGCTCAAGGTCATCAATACCCTGAACCAGGACAGCCCGCTGATGGAAGGCCTGACGCCGATCCTCGGTCTGGATGTCTGGGAACACGCTTACTACCTGAAGTATCAGAACAAGCGTCCGGATTACATCGCCGCGTTCTTCGACGTCATCAACTGGGACGAAGTCAATCGTCGCTATGCCGAAGCCACCGCCTGATCCTTGGCGCTGACTGTCTAGTACTATCCAGTACTGACTGTCTCGGCATAAGCCAGTTCGAGATGCCCCCGCTTCGGTTTCATCCCCGGAGCGGGGGCATCTTGCATCGATTCCCACCGCCAGCGCTTTTCTGATAGGCTGACGACATCGGCCTCCCGCCGATTCCAAGCTCCGCACGCCACCGCCCCACTGCTGCAAGACGATCCCACATCATGACTGCACTTCGCTGCGACGCCACATTGACGCTCACTGATGTAAATAATTTTCAATTGCGCCTGAGATCGTTTCTGGACGAGTACGATGTGCCCTATCGAGCCGACGACATCCTAACGGTGATCGAGCTGCCCGGGGGCGAGGCGCATTTCGCCGCCATCCGCGTGGGGTTGCACATGGAAGCCCGAGCCGAGGCGCGGGACGGTCTGGAGACGCTGCGCGGCATCATCGAGCACTACGTGTCGCTCTTCGCGGGCGAGAACGCGCTGCCGTTGCACTGGCACGGCGATGTCGTCGCGGCCCCGACCTTCGCCAATTTCCGCGAGATGCGGGTGACGCGGATCGAGGATCTGAGCCCCAGTATCCGGCGGCTGACGCTGAGTGGCGAGAACCTGGCGCGCTTCGATCATCCGGAAGAGTGGCACGTGCGCCTGCACTTTCCGCCGGCCGGCATCGAACGGCCGCAGTGGCCGCGGCCTACCGCGGAAGGCGGCACCCAGTGGCCGCCGGCAGAGGAGCGCGCCGAGATTCGCTACTACACGATTCGTCGCCTGGATGTCGCTCGCGGCGAGGTCGAGATCGATTTTCTGCTGCACGAGGCGCCGGGGCCGGGAGGCGACTTTGCGCGGCGTGCCAGGCCGGGAGATCTCTGCGGCATGGCCGGGCCTTACGGACGCGGCGTCGCCGAGGCCTCCCACTATCTGCTGGCCGGCGACGAAACCGCCATTCCGGCGATTTCTCGCCTGCTGGAGATACTGCCGGGGCACGCCCGTGTCGAGGCCTGGCTGGAGGTCGAATCGCCAGTCGATGCCCTCGAGCTGCCGGTGCCCGCTCATTGCGACGTGCAGTGGCGCTATCGCTGTCGCGGCTACGGCCCCAGTGAGCAGCTCGCCGCGGCGGTCGCCGAGGCCATCCCTGCGACCCGCGACGACCTGTTCGTCTGGTTCGCCGGCGAGGCGGATGTCAGCCAGCGCCTGCGCAAGCGGCTCAAGCAGGAGTTCGGGCTGCAGAAGGGGCAGCATTTGGTCACTGGCTACTGGAAGCGCTAAGCTTCGTTCGAAAAATGTCTACGCTCGCCCATACGGCGTTAAAAATCGGCTCAAAGTGCTCATTTACACCCACGTAAACTCCGCTTTCTCGCCAATTTTTGCCTTGTCTGGCCATCGCTCGCCAATTTTTCAAACGAAGCTTGGACTCACGGAGCCCTGTCGAGTACCAGCAGCGGGTCGATCCGCGTATCGAACCAGTTCATGCCCCAGTGCAGATGCGGGCCGGTGGCGCGGCCGGTCGCGCCTACCGCGCCGATCACTTCTCCCTGTTCGACGCTGTCGCCGACTTCCACATCGATCCGCGAGAGATGCAGGAAGTTGGAGCTGATGCCGTAGCCGTGGTCGAGCAGTACGGTGCCGCCGGTCAGGTAGAGATCATCGGCAAAGGTGATCACGCCGCTGGCCGGCGCCTTGACCGGCGTGCCCTCGGCGGCGGCGATGTCCATCCCCGAGTGGGCCGAACCCGGCGTGCCGTTGTAGATTCGCTGATTGCCGAAGCGCCCGCTGATTCGCCCTTTCACCGGCCAGACGAAGGTCTGGGCGAAACCTACCCGGTCGTCGTTGCGGGTGCGCTGGGCGCTGACGGCGGCCTGTTCGCGCTGGATGCGCCGGGCGATTTCCGGCGGCGGTGAGACGGTCTTGGGCGGCACGCCATCAATGCGCTCGATCGGCCAGTCCCGGGGCGTGATCGCGACCGCGACGTTCTGCTGGCGGCTGTCCGGCGTGGTGATCGACACCGTCTGACGACCGCTGGCATCGCGCCCCACGCCGAACACCACGGTGCCGTAGCCGGTGACGCGAAGCTCCCGCCCCGCCGTCGTCACCTGGCTGCCGGGCGGCACGCGGCCGATGACCATCGAGCCCTGCTGGACGCTGTCCGGGAAAGTGATGGGCACCGAATCCGCCCGGGCGACACCGACGAGACACGAGAACACAAGGATGACGAGGGCGCCGAGCAGTCGGCGCCATGAGGAAAGGGAGAGAATGATCGGCACCGGGTCGAACTCCGTATCGCTGGATGCCGCCACCATAACCCGATGCGGTGGCGGGAGAAACGCCGCCGACGCCGGATGGCATTCGCGACAGGGTCACGCCCCGTGGTCAGGCCGAGCTATCGGGAAGCGCGGAAGCTGGCCGAGAGGCGCCCGGCGCCAGGCGTGAGGCCGGAAACACGCAGCGGAAACGGGCGCCGAGACCGGGGCGGCTGACGATCTCCAGATTGGCATCATGGCGAAGCAGCACGTGCTTGACGATAGCCAGCCCCAGCCCCGTACCGCCGGTCGCGGCACTGCGCCCCTTGTCGACGCGATAGAAGCGCTCGGTCAGGCGGGGGATATGGATCGGGTCGAAGCCGTCGCCGTTGTCCTCGACCTCGATGGCGGCGCCGTCGTGCCAGGGTTTCCAGCGCAGGGTGATGGTACTGCCCTCGGGCGTGTAGCGGACGGCGTTGAACGCGAGGTTGGAGATGGCGCTGCGGATCTCCTTGGTGTTCGCCAGCAGCCGTCCCGAGGCCTCGGCCTCCACTGCCACCTGATGCCGGCCGGCGCTGAGATCGCGGGCATCGGCGGCAATCTCCTCGAGTAGCGAGGCCACATCGAGCACATCGCGATCGTCGTCGGGGCTGTCGATCTCCAGGCGCGACAGCAGCAGCAGATCCTCCACCAGATTCTGCATGCGGGTGGTCTGGGCCTGCATCTGCGCGAATCCGCGCTGCCAGCGCTCGGGGAGCTGGTCGGCATGGTCGAGATAGGTCTCGAGATAGCCGGCCAGCACCGTCAGCGGCGTGCGCAGTTCGTGGGAGACATTGGCCACGAAATCGCGGCGCATCATCTCCAGCTGGTGCAGGCGGCTGACGTCGCGGGCCATCAGCAGGCGTTCGTTGTCGCCGAACAGGGTGAGGTGGAACTGCAGGGTGCGGTTGGCCTGGACCGGCGAGGGGATCAGCAGGGGCTCGCTGTAGTCGCCGCTCTCGAAATAGGCAATGAAGCGCGGATCGCGCAGAAAGTTGGTGATCGGCTGGCCGCGATCGTGATCGGGCTGCAGGCCGAGCATGTCGCAGGCGGCACTGTTCCACCACTCGAGATCGCCGTTGGGGTCGAGCATCACCACGCTGTCACGCATCGCCTCGCAGGAGTCCTGGATACGGCGCAGGATGTCGCGCAGGCGCTGCTGCAGCTGCGTCTGGGCCTTCTGGTAGTTGTAGAGCCGGTCGAACAGGTCACCCCAGACGCCGGTGCCGGGTGGCGGTGCTTCGCGGGGGTTCTTCAGCAGCCAGACGTAGAGCATGCGCACGTGGCGCAGATGCAGGAAGACATAGAGCCCGAGGCCGGCCGCCAGGCCCCATCCCAGCCCGGCGAACAGCTCGCCGCCCAGCTCACCGAGCAGCAAGCCTATCGCGCCGAGCCCGAACAGCATGTAGCCGAGGCGCCACAGTTCGTTGATCCAGTAGCGCACGTCCTATCTCACTCCCGGGTCGAGAAACGGTAACCGGTGCCGCGTACGGTCTGGACCAGATGCTGGTGCGCCTCGCCCAGGCATTTGCGCAGCCGGCGGATATGGACATCGACGGTACGCTCTTCCACGTACACGTTGCCACCCCAGACCTGATCCAGCAGCTGGCTACGAGTGTAGGCGCGCTCCTGGTGGGTCATGAAGAACTGCAGCAGCCGGTATTCGGTGGGGCCGATCTCCAGCGCGCCGCCGTGGGAGGTGACGCGGTGGCTGGAAGGGTCGAGACGCAGGCCGGCGACCTCGACGGCCTCCTCGATGCCCGGCGGCGTCGCCCGGCGCAGCACCGCCTTGAGGCGGGCCACCAGCTCGCGGGGCGAAAACGGCTTGGTGATGTAGTCGTCGGCACCGGCTTCCAGCCCCTGCACCTTGTTGTCCTCCTCGCCCTTGGCGGTGAGCAGGATGATCGGCATTTCGGCGGTGGCTTCCTCGCGCTTCAGGCGCCGAGCCAGTTCGATGCCGCTGGTGCCGGGCATCATCCAGTCGAGCAGGATCAGGTCGGGCTTCTTGTCCAGCGCCATGGCGTGGCCGGTCTGGGCGTTTTCCGCCTCCAGCACGTGATAATCGGCCATCTCCAGCGCCACGGCGATCATTTCGCGAATGGATGCTTCGTCGTCAACGATGAGTACGGTCTTGGAGCTCATGCGCATGCCTCGGGTGAGCCGCCGGGGAGCTTTCCCCCATGCGCGATTGGCGCACCGGGATAACTTCCGGCCGTGACAGAACGGTGACGATTACATCGTGAAAATATGACAGCGATATGACAACCGCGCCAGCCGCTCAGTCTCGGCTTGGTCAGACCAGCGGCCACAGGGCGAGAACCAGCCCCGCGAACAGCAGCAGGCCGGACCAGAAATTGTTGAGAAAGGCGCGGAAGCAGGCATCACGCTCGCGTTCGCGAATCAGCCACTGCTGGTAGACGAAGGTGCCCGCCATCGCCGCCAGCCCCAGCCAGAAGAACCCGCCCAACTGGGTCCGGGTGCCGACCCAGACCAGCAGCGCCAGGGTCAGCAGCTGCAGCAGGCCGATGATCCGCTTGTCCCACCGGCCGAACAGCCGCGCGGTGGACTTGATCCCGATCTTGATGTCGTCGTCGCGATCGACCATCGCGTACTGGGTATCGTAGGCCACGGTCCAGGCGACGTTGGCGACCAGCAGCAGCCAGGCATCCAGCGGCACCTCGCGACTCACCGCCATGAACGCCATGGGGATGCTCCAGGAGAACGCCATGCCCAGCACCACCTGAGGCAGATGGGTGTAGCGCTTCATGAACGGGTAGATCGCCGCCAGCGCGACGCCGACGAAGGAGAGCAGCACGGTGGCGAGATTGGTCAGGCAGACCAGCACGAACGCCAGCACTACCAAGCCCGCGAACAGGATCTTGGCTTCCTTTTCGCTGATCCGCCCGGTCGCCAGCGGGCGCTCGCGGGTGCGTTTGACGTGGCCGTCGAGATGGCGGTCGGCGTAGTCGTTGACGACGCACCCGGCGGCGCGCATCAGGTAGACCCCGAGCACGAAGATGATCAGCGTGGCGCGATCCGGCAGGCCGTCGGCGGCCAGCCACAGCGCCCACAGCGTCGGCCACATCAGCAGCCAGGTGCCGATCGGCTTGTCGAGACGCGTCAGGCGAAGGAAGTCGGGCAGGCGGGCGAGGCCGCGGGGGAGAGCGGGGGGACCATCGCCGCGGGGTCGGGCGGCTGAATCGTTGGCGCTGGACATACGAATCTCCGAAACGGCAAGGCCTGAAAATCGGCAATGACTTTACTGCAACTGCGGCCTCGCTTCGAGGCTGGACGGGCAATCGGGCCGGATCGTCGTTCGGCTCGTGGGCCGCCGTTCAGGTCGAAGAAAGGCCCAGGTCCTCGGCCATGTCACGCTGGAAACACTCCTGGACCAGCAACTGGATGGTGCCGTGGCGAAAGCGCGAGCGGCGTAGCCAGAGCCCGGCACCGGCGGGCGAGACCCGCGCCACCTCGATCGGGTCGCGCTGGAGATCGTGCTGGGCGAACAGCCAGCTGCCCAGCGAGCGTTCCCCCAACGTCCGCAGGCGCCGACAACCTATGCGATCCAGCGGTGCGATCGAGCGCGCCGCGACCCAGGGCCGTTCGCCGCTCATCAGCATCACCTCGCGCACCCAGGCCACCTCGGTGGGAGCGAGGCCCAGAGCCTGGGCTTCGTCGCGGCGCGGCCGCTCGACGCCCTGATGGATCAGCTTGACCCGGAACGGGCGCTCGGATGCCGCGATGAGCCGTGCGGTAAGGGAGTCGGTGGAGGCGACCCACTGCCACCAGGCGGTGCTCATGCGAGGGCGCTGAGCGGCGGCCGGAGACCAGCGGATCCAGCGCCAGGATCGTTCGGCGGATGACAAGGCATGGCAGTGGCAGGTTGCGGGCACGCGAAACGACTCCGTGAGCAGTACCATGAAAAGCGCCGTGAAAATGGCGGGAACCGCGGGATGGCGCGGCTCGAAGGCAGCGTAGTGTACCATGAGGCCTCGAGACGACCGACCGAACGAGCCCCCGTAATGAGTCAATCCTATCATTCCACTGCGCCACTGACGATCATCGGCACCGGCATGGCCGGCCTGGGCCTGGCCCGGGCGGTGCGAAGCCACGATGCCGAGCGGCCGATCACCCTGATCAGCGCAGACAGCGGCGAGGACTATACCAAGCCGCTGCTCTCCAGCGCCTTCACCAAGCGGCAGACGGCGGAAAGGCTGGCGATACGCGATGCGGTGGGCGTGGCCGAATCGTTGCAGGTCCGGGTTCGCATCCATACCACGGTGGACGCCATCGACACCGCCAATCGCCAGCTGCGAATCGGCACCGAAATCCTGCCCTACGGCCAACTGGTACTGGCCACCGGCGCGGCGCCCCGGCAGCCGTTCGACGTGTCTCCCGCGCTGCACGATCGGGTCTTCCAGATCAACGATCTCGACGACTACCGGCGGCTGCGTGGCGTGCTGGATCGCCACCCCGGGCGACAGGCTCGCATCGCGATCATCGGCGCGGGCCTGGTGGGCTGCGAATTCGCCAGCGACCTGCACGCCGGCGGCCACCGGGTGGCGCTGATCTCTCCCGAGGCGACGCCGCTGGCCCGCCTGCTGCCGCCGCCGCTGGGGCGGGCGCTGGGCGAGGCGTTCGAGGAGACCGGCATCCGCAGCATTTTCGAACGCCGGGTGACGGCGCTCCATGACGACGGCGAAGGCGTGACGCTGGCGCTGGAGGATGGCGAAAGCCTCGAAGCGGATCTGGTGCTGATCGCAACCGGACTGACGCCCCGGACGGCGCTCGCCGAGGCCGCGGGGCTGGCGGTGTCTTCGGCGGGCATTCTCACCGATCGCCGGCTCGCCACCAGCGACCCGAACGTCTTCGCGCTGGGAGACGTGGCCTGCGTCGATGGCCTCGGCGCCCCGGGTAACGGCCTGAACGCGATGTACGTCCAGCCGCTGCAGGCCAGCGCCAAGGCACTGGCGGCGACGCTGACCGGCACGCCGACCGAGGTCAGCTACGGAAGCTGGCCGATCGTGGTCAAGACGCCGCTGTTGCCGGTGGTCGCGCTGCCGCCGCAAAAGGCGCCCCGCCGATGGCGGATCGAGGGAGAAGGCGGCGATTTCACTGCGCTGGCCGAGGACGACAACGGTGCCCTGCTGGGCTTTGCGCTGACCGGGCACTGCGTTCGTCGTAAAGTCGAACTGGCGCGAGCGACCCCCCCATTGCTAGGCTAGCCCCGGTGGCTGCGGATCTATAAGCCACGAATCGTCACCTGATGCTGGACAAACCGCGCCCCAAGCGGCCTATTATGCGACCGGAGGGCGTTGTTCCTCATCGAGAACAACAACTCGTCTCAAACGCGAGGCGTTTCAGGTGACGCCATTGCCAAACTAGGAGGGCTCTATGCGTAAGCCAGAACTCGCTGCGGCGATTGCCGAGCGTGCGGATCTGTCGAAGGACAAGGCCAGTCAGGTGTTGAACGTCATCCTCGACGAGATCACCGGTACGGTTTCCAAGGGTAGCGATGTCACTTTGATCGGTTTCGGTTCGTTCACGGTTCGCGAGCGCGCCGCACGGACGGGCAAGAACCCGCAGACTGGCAAGCCGTTGGATATTCCGGCCAGCAAGACCGTGGCCTTCAAGCCCGGCAAGGCTCTCAAGGACGCCGTCAGCAAGTAAGATCGGATCCTGGATTCTTGAGTCGCTCATTTGCCATGAGCGAAACGATAGCCGATCCGCCGAACGAAATAGGGGTGGATCGGCATTCTTCCCCTGCTGTATTCCCGTGATGGACGATTCGTGCGAGGTGGCATGAAGCTCAAGTTGATGCTCTGGTGGCTGGGCGTGATGCTCAAGCGCGCGCGTTCCCGCAAGGCGGCGTTTCGCGACGCCCTGGAAAAGCTCCAGCGATTCGATTGGGGCGTTGCCACCGAAGACCTCACGATCGCCCGTCACTACCGCATGACGCCACAGGCGATCCAGAGCGATGTCGGCCTGCCGATCGACCTGGCGCTGGAACTGCGCTTCCGCGACGCGGAAAGCGCCACGCGATTTCTGCGCAGGCCTTCCCAGCGCGCTTTTCGCGAAGGGCTGTTCAACGGCCAGCTGCGGCTGGTGGGAGACTCCCGCGATCTGGAGCGATTGCAGAGTTTGCTCAAGCACTTGTAACGCTGTCACCCGACGATAAAAGCCGGCAACGTCCCTGTCGCCGGTCGCTGATACCGCATCGATCTCAAGACGGCTGCACGGCCGGCAGATCGAAGACCAGTACTTCCGCATCCTCGCCGCCTTCCAGCGTCACGCCGGGCTCATCCACTAGCATCAGCGCATCGCCGCCTTCAAGCGCCTGGCCGTTGACCGTGATACTGCCCCTGACCACGTGCACGTAGCTCTGGCGATCCGTTGCCAGTGGCAATTCTGCCCATTCGTCGCCGTCCAGCAGCGACGCGTAGATGAAGGCGTCTTGTTGCAGTTCCAGCGAACCGTCGCGACCATCCGGTGACAGGATCAGGCACAGCCGGCCACGCTTGTCGGCTTCATCGAAATCCTTTTCGGCGTAGCGCGGTGTCAGCCCTCGCGCCCGCGGGAACAGCCAGATCTGCAGGAAGTGCACCGGCTCGCTGGCGGAGTGATTGAACTCGCTGTGCTCGACGCCGGTGCCGGTGGTCATGATCTGCACCCGGCCAGGGCCGATCGAGGAGCCGTTGCCCAGCGTGTCACGGTGGGCCAGCTCGCCGCTCAGCACATAGGAGAATATCTCCATGTCCTGATGGCCGTGCTGGCCGAAACCCTGACCCGGGGCGACACGGTCCTCGTTGATCACCCGCAGCACGCTGAAGTGCACATGTTTCGGGTCGTGATAGCCGGCGAACGAGAACGAGTGGTAGCTCTTGAGCCAGCCGTGATCGGCATAACCGCGTTCGTTACCGCGTCGAATCGTCAACATGGTCTGTCTCCTGGTTTCGGGCGCCGAACGTCAGTCACGGCGCAATGGAGACAGTGTATTGCCTAAATAATCGAACAAAAGCGCGTTTTTGCGCACGTACACGTGCGCAAAATCGAACGATCGGGGCGCGCTCAGGCTTCGCTTTTCCGGGCGCCGTGAATCGACTCGGCCAGCTCCCGCGTCAGTGCCAGCGCGCCCTCCACGCCTGTCTCGGCGAGCCGCTCGACCAGCGCGCTACCGACGACGACGGCATCGGCAACCCGGGCAACGGCAGCGGCCGTGTCACCATCACGTACGCCAAAGCCGACGGCGACCGGCAGGGGCGAGCGTCGCTTGAGCTCGATGAGCGATTCGCCCAGCGACGCCGCGATATCGGTTCGCCGAGTGCCGGTCACGCCATTGAACGCGATGCGGTAGACGAAGCCATCGCCCTGGGCGAGCAGCTTTGGTAACCGCTCCGGCGGCGTGGTCGGTGCCACCAGCGGAATCCGCGCCAGGCCCAGGTCGCGGGCCCGGGCGGTCAGCGCGGCGCCATGTTCCGGCGGCAGGTCGACCAGGATCAGGCCATCGGCGCCGGCCTCGGCAGCCGCCTGCAGAAAGCGATCCTCGCCGAAGCGCTGGATCGGATTGAGATAGCCCATCAGCACGATCGGGGTGTCATCGTCGCGGCGGCGGAAGTCGCGCACCCTCTCCAGCGTGCGCGCCAGCGTCTGGCCGTTCGCCAATGCGCGTTGCCCGGCGCGCTGGATCGCCACGCCGTCGGCCATCGGATCGCTGAACGGCATGCCCAGCTCGATGATATCGGCGCCGGCGGCCGGCAGATGCTCGAGCAGGTCGCGGCTGGTCTCGGGGTCGGGGTCGCCGGCCATGACGTAGGTCACCAGCGCAGCGCGATTCTCGGCACGCAGTGCCGCGAAGCGACGCGCCAGCCGCGAATCGGCGTTCAAGGCCTGGGTATTCGAGGTATTCATATCCAGGGCATCCGTATCCAGAACGTCCGTATCCAGGGCATCCGTATTCAAAGACGAAGCGCTCATGAGTCGGCCTCCTCGGGCATCAGGTGGCGGGTGATAGTGTCCATGTCCTTGTCGCCGCGGCCGCTCAGACAGACCACGATGATCCGGTCCGAGCCCTGTGTCGCCGCCAAACGTCCGGCATGGTACAGCGCGTGCGCGGACTCCAGCGCCGGCAGGATGCCTTCCAGCCGGCAGCAGAGCGCGACGGCCTCCAGCGCCTCGTCGTCGGTCACCGCCACGTAGCTCGCCCGGCCGCTGTCATGCAGGTACGCATGTTCGGGGCCGATGCCGGGATAGTCGAGCCCGGCAGAGATCGAGTGGGCATCCTGAATCTGGCCGTCGTCGTCCTGCAGCAGGTAGGTGCGGTTGCCGTGCAGGATGCCGGGCGTGCCGCCGTTGAGACTGGCGGCATGGCGGCCGCTCTCCAGCCCTTCGCCGGCCGCTTCGACGCCGATCATGGCTACGTCCGCATCGTCGAGAAAGGCGTGGAACAGCCCCATGGCGTTGGAACCGCCGCCGACGCAGGCGACCAGCGAGTCCGGCAGGCGATGCTGCGTCGCCAGCAGTTGCTCGCGCGTCTCGCGGCCGATCACCGACTGGAAATCCCGCACCATGCGCGGATAGGGCGCCGGCCCCGCCACGGTGCCGATGATGTAGAAGGTATCGTCGACATTGGCGACCCAGTCGCGCAGGGCCTCGTTCATGGCGTCCTTGAGCGTCGCCGTGCCGGCGTGGACGGGCACGATCTCGGCGCCGAGCAGGCGCATGCGCTGCACGTTGGGCTGCTGGCGCTCGATATCGGTGGCGCCCATGTAGATCACGCAGGTCATGTCGAGACGCGCCGCCACCGTGGCGACGGCGACGCCGTGCATGCCGGCGCCGGTTTCGGCGATCAGTCGCCGGCGGCCCATGCGGCTCGCCAGCAGCGCCTGCCCCAGCGCGTTGTTGATCTTGTGCGCGCCGGTGTGATTGAGATCCTCGCGCTTCAGGTAGAGCTTCGCGCCGCCGAAGTGTTCGGTCAGGCGCTCGGCGAAGTAGAGCGGCGTGGCGCGACCGATATAGTCACGGCGCAGCTCGTCCAGCCGTGCCTGAAAGGCGGGGTCGTCCCGTGCCTCGTCGTAGGCGGCCTCGATCTCGCCGATCAGCGGCATCAGCGTTTCCGCGACATAGCGCCCGCCGTAGCCGCGCCCTGCCTGGCCCCGATCGTCCGAGCCGCCGAAAAAGCCATGCTCGTCGGGGAGATCAACCATCTTTGCATTCATCAGTCGTTCCCGGTCAGTCGATTCGATGGGCTCAGACTAGGCTGGTCGCGCGGCGGGGAAAATCGATAAACTCTCCGCTTTCTGTGAGAAAAAATCACCAATCGACGGAGGCGGGATGGCCACGCTACCTTCGCTCAATGCGCTGCGCGCGTTCGAAGCCACGGTTCGTCTGGGCAGCGTCAGCGACGCCGCGCGGGAGCTGAACGTCACGCACGGCGCGGTGAGCCGTCAACTGCGAACCCTGGAGCACCATTTCGGCACGGCGCTGTTCGACAAGGCGGGGCGCGGGCTCGAACCGACGGCCCACGGCCGGGAGCTGTATCCGGCGGTGCATGAGGCTTTCTCACGCTTGAGCGAGGGCTGCGCCAGACTCGCGCGGCGTCTCGACGAAGCGCCGTTCACGCTGGCCTGCCCGGGCAGCCTGCTGGCGCGCTGGCTGATCCCGCGGCTCGACCGGCTCAACGCCGATCTGCCCGAACTGCGACTGCGGGTGGTTTCCAGCGAGAACGAACTCGACCCGCGCCGGGAGGACGTCGATGCCACGCTGCGCTTCGCCGCGCCGCCGTGGCCCGCCGACATGACGGTGTTCCCGCTGATGCCGGAACGAATCGTCGCCGTGGCGACACCGGCGGTCTGGACGGCGACATCGCAGGCGTCGGCCGGGGCGATGCTGGAACGGCTCACGCTGCTGGACACGGCGTCGCGGCCGCAAGCCTGGCCCGAATGGGCGGCGGCCATGGGCGTGGACGACGAGACGCTGGCAGCGGCGCGGGGCCGGGGGCGCAGCTTCGAACATCTCTACTATCTGCTGGAAGCCGCGCTGGCGGGACTCGGGGTCGCCATTGCCCCGCAGCTGCTGGTGGCCGCCGAACTGCGTCAGGAACGCCTGATGGCACCATGGCCGGCGGTCGAGACCACCGCCTCGCTGGGGCTGTGGCTGGCTCCGGGAGTCGACGCCCGACGCGGCGAGCGCCTCGCCGAATGGCTGCGTCGCGAGCTGCCCGGCGATCAGTCCTGAGCCTGCTCCCGGGCCTGCATCCGCTCCATGGCGCGACGGTAGGAGCCGTTGCGCACCGCCCAGCGCACCACCGGGGCGATGGTGCGAATGCCGCTGCGCACGGCGTGACGCTCGAGCGTCGACATCTCGAGGCTCAGCAGCGTCGCCGCCCAGGGCGGCAGCAGGTCGATGCCGGCGCGCATGAACAGCGCGCCGACGGGGCGGATGACCGGGCTCGGCGGCAGCGCGTGCAGCAGCACGTCGATGACGTCGCGGGTGCGGGCGTCGCAGACCAGATAGCGCCGCTGGCGCTCGAGATAGTCATCGATGGCCGCCCGGCTTTTGGGCACATGGCGCGCGCCCAGCGCTTCGGCCACGCGGGCGGTTTCGGCGAAGTAGCGATCCTGATCGGCCAGGCTCAGGCCGGGATCGCGATAGCGCCGATGCGAGGCGAGAAAGCGGCTCATCTCGGCGACATGGACCCACACCAGCAGATCCGGATCGTTGGCCGCGTAGGGCGTGCCGTCGGCGGCGTACCCGCTGACGCTGTCGTGGACTCGGCGTACCCGATCGAGGATCCGCTCGGCGTCGTCGCGGGAGCCGAAGGTGGTAACGGCGATGAACTGACTGGTGCGTCGCAGCCGGCCGATCATGTCGCGGCGGAAGTTGGAGTGATCCCAGACTCCGGCCAGCGCCAGCGGATGCAGCATCTGCAACAGCAGCGCGCTGACGCCGCCGCACATCATCGAGGTGAAATCCCCATGCACCCGCCACGCCATGGTCTCCGGCCCGAACAGGCCCGGGTCGCCCTTGGGCTGGGTATAGTCGACCCCGCCCAGCGTGCGGCCGGTCAGGTGGCTGATGCGATTTTCGATGGCGTCGCGCAGGGAGGTCATGGCAGTGAATTCAGCTCAGGGCGATGAAGCATGAAGGATCTCGCCGTCGGCAGCGGGAACCCCGTCGCGGATGGCACGGGAAAAGGCCTCGCTCCCGGCATTGTACGGAATCTGCTGGGCGCGCGGGTTGATATAGCCGCGGTTACGCAGGAACGCGAGCGGATGGCTCGTATCCAGCCCGCCGATCTCGTAGACGTATTCCGGCAGATAGCCGGAGAGAATCAGCCGGATGTCCCGAGGCAGTCCGTCGACGATCCTGTCGACCATGTCGAACACGATGGTGGTGCAGTTGCTGGTCAGGGTGTTGTAGAACTCAGGCGTTCGGCGCAGCCGCTCGGCTTCGTCGAGATAGGCCACGAACAGCTCGCGGCGTGCCTGCGGCGAGAGCCCGACCCGGTAGAGATAGACGTCCTCGCCTCTGACGTTGCTGCGCAGGCGCAGAATGTCGTTCTCGTCGGCAGCGATCAGGTTGAGTTCGAACTGCTTGAAGAAGCCGCCGCTGATCGAGAACGCCTCGTCCCGCTCGCGCCGGATCTCCACCGAAAACGTCAGATGCCGGCCGTCGGCAAAGCCGAACGTGACCAGCGTGTGGGCGATGGCCGGGCCCATCCAGTAGGAAACCGCCATGTCCACCGAGTCGAGCTGCGAGAGATCGTACTCGCGGGTCTCCCAGCGCGTCGTCGCGGTGTCCGGCGTCTGCCACTCGAAGTCGCGCACGTTGTGAAGCCGGACCCGGTCGCCCTCGCGTTCGACCGAGAGCTGGCGCGCGACGTCCGGCGCCCAGTCGCGATCGTTGCTGGGCTCGAGGCTCTGCCACCAACTCACGACGGCGATCAGCGCCAGCGCGAACAGGACGCGCAGCGCCGACGAGACCCGACGATGACGGCGCTTCCATAAAGGCGCCAGCAGCGCGGCCAGGCCGACCAGCACCCATGCTGCGATCACCGAGTCGACGACGAGCGTCGATCCCGGCAGTTCGAAGTGCAGCGCCAGCACGCCCCAGGCGATCACGGCCAGCAGCACCAGCGCCCGCAATGCCTGGCCCATGATGGCGAGTGCTCGCCACACGCCGTTTCGATGCGAATGCCTGGTCGGTCGCACGCTCTGCCTCAATTTTCCGGTAAACCCCGATCATGCCGAACTCCGGGATAGGGATGAAGTGGGGGCGAGGATAAAGCGCAGCGCCGTTGCTGCCGATAGGTGTAAAGACGTTATACTAAAGTCTAAAGCCTGGTGGGGTTCTCTATTCGCTCATGGTCGGTGGCGTCTGTTCCCGGTATCGCGGGCGCGCTATCTTGACGGCACGACCACAATCCTGGAGAGACCGAGATTTCCGATTCGTTTTCCCACTCCCTGCGCCAGCTATGGACGCTGGACAAGTTCGCCTACAGCTTCCGCGTGTTCCTGGCGTTCAGCGGCGCCATTGCGCTGAGCTGGTCCCAGGATCAGATCGCGCTCGCCATTCCCCTGTTTCTCGGCATCATCGCCAGCGCGCTCTCCGAGACCGACGACAACTGGGAAGGCCGCGTTCGGGCGCTGCTGGTCACGCTGATCTGTTTCCTGGTCGCCTCGTGCTCGGTGGAGCTGCTGTTCCCCTGGCCGTGGCTGTTTGCGCCCGGTCTGGCGCTGTCGGCGTTTACCTTCATCATGCTCGGCGCCGTCGAGCAGCGCTATGCCACCATCGCCTCGGCGACGCTGATCCTGTCGGTCTATTCGATGATCAATATCGAGCAGCACGGCGGCACCACCGACGGCAATTTCTGGCATCAGCCGCTGCTGTTGGTCGGCGGTGCGGCCTGGTACGGGGCGATCTCGGTCGTCTGGTGTGCGCTGTTCTCGCGCCAGCCGGTCAAGCAGAGCATGGCGCAGCTCTACCGGGAGCTGGGCGAGTATCTGATCATCAAGGCGACGCTGTTCGAGCCGCTGCGCGGGGTCGATGTCGAAAGCCGTCGCGTCGCGCTGGCGCGCCAGAACGGCCGTGTGGTGACCGCGCTCAATCAGGCCAAGGAGATGATCTTCCGGCGCCTGGAAGGCCAGCGCGGCAGCCGCAAGCTCAATCGTTACCTGCGGCTCTATTTCATCGCTCAGGACATCCACGAGCGGGTCAGCGCCTCTCATTATCCTTATTCGGCATTGACCGAGACCTTCTTCCATCACGATGTGCTGTTCCGCTGTCAGCGGCTGCTCGACCAGCAGGGCCGGGCGTGCAAGCGGCTGGCCAAGGCACTGCTGCTGCGCCAGCCCTTCGAGCACGGCCAGAGCGAGCAGGCGCTGGAGGATCTGCGGGCGTCGATCGTCTACCTGCGGGCGCAGCGCAATCCGGAATGGACCCCGCTGCTGCGCTCGCTGCAGGCACTGGGCCGTAACCTGGCGACACTGGAGGACCAGCTCTCCAGCGCCCACAACCCGGATGCGGTGGTCGATCAGAAGGACGCCAGTCTCCTCGACCGCTCGCCGCGCAGCTTTCGCGACGCCTGGGAGCGCATTCGTCTCAACCTGACGCCGGGATCGCCGACCTTTCGTCATGCCCTTCGCCTGTCGACCGCGCTGCTGGTGGGCTATGGCGTGCTGCATCTGGTTCACCCGACCCAAGGCTACTGGATCCTGCTGACCACGCTGTTCGTGTGTCGCCCCAACTTCGGTGCCACGCGCCGCTTCCTGCGCCAGCGCATCATCGGCACGGTAGTCGGCCTGGTGGTGGGCTGGGCGCTGATCAGCCTGTTCCCGAACCCGCTGCTCCAGTCGCTGATTTCCGTGGTGGCCGGCGTCGTCTTCTTCGCCAATCGCGAGAAGCATTACATCATCGCTACCGCCGCCATCACCACGCTGGTGCTGAGCAGCTTCAACCAGGTCGGCGACGGCTTCGACCTGATCCTGCCGCGGCTGATCGATACCCTGATCGGCGCGCTGATATCCGGCCTGGCGGTGTTCTTCATCCTGCCGGACTGGCAGGGGCGGCGCCTGCACAAGGTGGCCTCGACGGCGCTGACCAACAGCACGCTCTATTTGCGCGAGATCATCCACCAGTACGAGGCCGGCAAGCAGGACGACCTCGCCTACCGGCTGGCGCGCCGCAACGCCCACAACGCCGATGCCGCGCTCTCCACGGTGCTGGCCAACATGCTGCAGGAGCCCGGCCACTATCGTAAGAAGGACGCTGACGAGGGTTTCCGCTTCCTGGTCGTCTCCCATACGTTGCTGGGCTATCTCTCCGCGCTGGGCGCGCATCGGGGCGCACTGGCGGCCAACGAGTCGAATGCCGAAAGCGATGCCGAGATCTATGCTGCGGCACGGCGGATCGCGGATCGCTTCGACGCCATCGCCGCCAGTCTGGCATCACGCCAGCCCATCCCCGAGCTCAAGAGCGAGCAGAATGCGCTGATGGCGATCTTCGAGCAGGAGCCCACCGCTGCCCAGGACGACGCCGACGACGAGCGTCGCGTGATCCAGACTCAACTGCTGCACATCAGCCGCCAGCTGGTGCCGATGAGCGAAGCGGCGGCCCGGCTGGTGGCGCGGCCGGTGGAGACGCCGGACGAGGGCAAAAGTGGCAACGGAAAAGGTGACGACGAAAAAGATGACGAGGAGAACAGCGGCGAGAAGATTGGCGGCAAAGCCGCCGAGAATGCTTGAGCGCGCGGGGGCTACGGGCAGGCTTCAAACCTGCCCGTAGCGCCCGGCTTCGTCGCCCAGCCAGCGCTGGATCAGCGGTGGCGCGGCGTCGGGGGCTTCCTCGAGCAGTGCCTGGGCCAGGGCGGTGACGGTATCGAGCAGGTCGCGATCGCGCTCGAGATCGGCGATCTTCATCTGCGCCAGCCCGGTCTGGCGGGTGCCGAGCACTTCGCCGGGGCCGCGCAGTTCGAGGTCCCTTTCCGCCACCTTGAAGCCGTCGGTGGTGTCGCGCAGGATGCCGAGACGCTGGCGCGAATGGTTCGACAGCGGCGGGTGATAGAGCAGTACGCAGTAGCTGTCGACGCTGCCACGGCCGACCCGGCCGCGTAGCTGATGCAACTGGGAGAGCCCCAGACGCTCCGGGTTCTCGATGATCATCAGGCTGGCGTTGGGCACGTCGACACCGACCTCGATCACCGTGGTCGCCACCAGCAGATCCAGCTCGCCCTGCTTGAAGGCATCCATCACGTCGGCCTTTTCCTGAGCCTTCATGCGGCCGTGAACCAGTCCCACGTTGAGCTCCGGCAGCGCTTCCACCAGCGTGTCGCGGGTCACCTCCGCCGCCTGGCAGGTCAACGCCTCCGACTCCTCGATCAGGGTGCAAACCCAGTAGGCCTGGCGGCCGTCGGCACAGGCGTTGCGGATACGCTGAATCACTTCCGGGCGACGCTCGTCGGGCACCGCTACGGTATGTACCGGCGTGCGTCCCGGCGGCAACTCGTCGATCACCGACAGGTCGAGATCGGCGTAGGCGCTCATCGCCAGGGTGCGCGGGATCGGCGTGGCAGTCATGATCAGCTGATGCGGCGTCAGGCCGCCGGATTCGCCCTTCTGGCGTAGTGCGAGGCGCTGATGCACGCCGAATCGATGCTGCTCGTCGATCACCGCCAGCCCCAGGCGGTGGAAGACCACGTCGTCCTGAAACAGCGCGTGAGTGCCGACGGCGACCTGCACGCGGCCGTCGGCGATGGCCGCCTTGGTATCCAGGCGTGCCTTGCCCTTGAGCTTGCCGGCCAGCCAGCCGACCTCGATCCCCAGCGGTTCGAGCCAGGCCCGAAACTGGCGGAAGTGCTGCTCGGCGAGAATCTCGGTGGGGGCCATCACCGCCGCCTGGCAGCCGCCGGCGATGGCGTTCAGCACCGCCATGGCGGCGACCACGGTCTTGCCCGAACCGACGTCGCCTTGGACCAGCCGCAGCATCGGCACTTCCCGCTCCAGATCCCGTCCGATCTCCTCCAGCACCCGGCGCTGCGCCTGGGTCAGCGAGAACGGCAGCTGGGTCAGAAAGCGCGCCTGCAGATTGCTGGCGGCGGCGAGCCGGGGCGCGCCATCGGCCTGAATGCGCAGGCGGACCTGGCGCAGGCTCAACTGATGGGCCAGCAGCTCTTCCAGCGCCAGGCGCCGCTGTGCGGGATGGCGGCCATCGGCCAGCCGTTCCTGCGGCGCGTCCGGCGGTGGTTCGTGCAGATAGCGCAGCGATTCGATCAGCCCCGGCAGCCGAAAACGACCGCGCAGCGGTTCGGGAATCCACTCCGGCAGGCTTTCGGGCGCCTGTTCGAGCCGCTTCAGCGCCTGCTGGATCAGGGCGCGCAGGCGCGGCTGCGCCAGCCCTTCGGTGGCGGGGTAGATCGGTGTGAGATGTTCGTCCACCGGCGTCGCTTCGCTCTGGATGAGACGATATTCCGGGTGATAGATCTCGAGCCCGGTGCTGCCGGCGCGGGCCTCGCCGAAGCAGCGCACCTGTACGCCCTTGACGAACTGTTGCTGCTGGGCCGGCGAGAAATGGAAAAAGCGCAGGCTGAGGATGCCGGTGCCGTCCTTGAGGCGGACCAGCAGGCTGCGCCGACGGCCGCGGACGACCTCGGCAGCGCTGACCTCGCCTTCGACCACGGCCTCGGTGCCGGCACGCAGGGTGCCGATGGGCGTGATTCGTGTCCGGTCCTGATAGCGCAGCGGCAGATGGAAAAGCAGGTCGACGACGTGCTCGATGCGCAGCCGGGCCAGCTTGCCGGCCAGGGCCTCGCCGACGCCGGAGAGGTCGGTTACCGGCGCATCGAGGCTCATGCGGCCTCGACGTCGCTACCCTGGATTTTATCGATCGCCTGAATCAGTGCGTCGATCGCCTTGGGCCGCGGGAAACTGGCGCGCCATGCCAGCGCGACGCTACGCGTGGGGGCACTGCCCTTGAACGGCCGACTCTCCAGCAGGCCGTTTTCATAATGATTGGTGCCGATCGCCAGCTTCGGCAGCACGGTGATGCCCAGGCCGGAGGCGACCATGTGACGGATGGTCTCCAGCGAGCCGCCTTCGGCGATCAGGGTGTTCGACGGGTTGTTGAGCTGCGCGCTGATCGCCGGGCAGGCCTCCAGAATCTGGTCCCGGAAGCAGTGACCCTCGCCGAGCAACAACAGCCGTTCGGTGAGCAGATCCTCCTTGGCGATCGCCGCCTTCTCCGTCCATGGATGGCCGGCCGGCAGCAGCACCTCGAATGGCTCTTCGTAGAGCGTCTTGGTGACTACGTCGGACTCGTTGAACGGCAGCGCCACGAAGATGGCATCGAGTTCGCCGCTGCGCAGCTTGCGCCGCAGCACGCCGGTGAAGCTCTCCTCGATATAGAGCGGCATCTGCGGTGCGATGCGCGACAGCGCCGGAATCAGATGCGGAAACAGATAGGGGCCGATGGTATAGATGGCACCGATCCGCAGCGGGCTGATCAACTGGTCCTTGCCTTCGGTGGCCATCTCCCGGATCAGCGTGGCCTGCTCCAGCACGCGGTGCGCCTGCTCGACGATCCGCTCGCCCAGCGGGGTCACCTGAACGGTGGATTTGGAGCGTTCGAACAGGGCGATGCCGAGCTCGTCCTCGAGTTTCTTGACGGCCACCGACAGCGTCGGCTGGGAAACGAAGCAGCGTTCGGCGGCGCGGCCGAAGTGGCGCTCCTGGGCCAAGGTTACGATGTAGCGGAGTTCTGTTAGAGTCATTGGCTGGGACCGGAAGGCTCCCTGTCGCACGAAGTCAGTGTGTGGTTCTCGAGGTCATTCGCGTCCTCAGGGACGAATCATCAAGGACGTTTTACCAAGAGGCTAGGGAAAGGTGAAGAAAACTACGCTAATTCTCGGCTGTGGCGATATCGGCACCCAGCTCGGGAAGCAGTTGATCGATGCCGGTCATCGCGTGATCGGCGCACGCCGCAACGTCGGCGCGCTCGCCGGCACCGGGATCGAAGCGGTGGCGCTGGACGTGACCGACGAAGCCGCGCTGGCGGCACTGCCGGATGCCGATATCATCGTCTACGCGGTGACGGCGGACCGGTTCGAGGAGTCGGCCTACGAGGCGGCATATCCGACTGGCCTGAAGGCGGTTCTGCAGGCGTTCGGCGCCCGCGAGAAGCCGCCCGAGCGGGTCCTTTTCGTCTCCTCGACCAGCGTCTATGCCCAGCAGGGCGGCGAAGAGGTGGACGAGACCTCGGTGACCGAACCCCACGGTTTCTCGGGGGTACTGATGCGCGAGGCCGAGCAGGCGCTGCTCGCACACGATCTGCCCGGCACGGCCATCCGCTTCTCGGGAATCTACGGCCCGGGTCGCGACCGGCTGATCCGCCAGGTGAGCGAAGGCCGTATCGCCGCCTCCAACCCGCCAATGTACTCCAATCGCATTCATCGCGACGACTGCGCGGGCGTGATCGCCCACCTGATCCAGCTGGCGCTGGAAGGCAAGCCGCTGGAGCCGGTCTATCTCGCCAGCGATTGCGATTCGGCACCGCTGCACGAAGTGATGGCCTGGATCGCCGGGCGACTCAAGGTCGAGACGCCGGACGTCATCCAGTCACCGCTGCGTCGCCGTTCCAGCAAGCGCTGCAACAACCGGCTGCTGCTCGATTCCGGCTACACGTTCCGCTATCCCACCTTCCGAGAAGGTTACGAGGACGTGCTCAGACAGGGCGGTTTCCTGCCCGCCACGGAAAGCGCCTGACGCCCGGCCGGCGGCCGACATCGTCTTGTGCTGGATGTGACGATTCGACGACGAATTCGTGTCGGCGAGATGACGGCCGCCGCCAACTTATTGATATTCTCCATAAAGCGCCAGCGGGCGCTTTTTTCGTGGCGCTTTTTGCCCCCGCCTTTGTCACCGTTTCTTAATTGTCTAGATAAATAACCGTCATACGACGTCGCCAGACTGTGTCCAGCCTTTCAGGTTCCAAACACTTTCCGGGACGAATCGTATGACCGCCATCATTAGCGTCGAACGGCTCGACAAATCCTTCGGCAACCACGCCGCGCTGCGCGAGGTGGGTTTCGAGATCGCCAGCGGCGAAATGGTCACCCTGATCGGGCCGTCGGGCTCCGGCAAGTCGACCCTGCTGCGCCATCTCATCGGCCTGACCCGTGCCGACCGCCAGTCGCACGGTCATGTCAGAGTGCTGGATCGCGACGTGCAGCGCCAGGGGCGACTGGTCGGCGCGAGTCGCGAACAGCGCCGTCGTGCCGGCTACATCTTCCAGCAGTTCAATCTCGTCGGCCGCCTGAGCGTGCTGACCAACGTGCTGATCGGCCACCTCGGGGCGATGCCGCGATGGCGGGCGCTGACGGGCCGCTTCACCCAGCACGAACGGGACCTGGCGCTGCGCGCACTCGAGCGGGTCGGCATCGTCGGTCTCGCCCATCAGCGCGCCAATACCCTTTCCGGCGGCCAGATGCAGCGCGTCGCCATTGCCCGGGCGCTGGTCCAGGAGGCCGAAGTGATCTTCGCCGACGAGCCGATCGCCTCCCTCGATCCGCGCAGCGCCCGCGAAGTGATGGAGATCCTCCAGCGCATCAATCGCGAGGACGGCCGCACCATCGTCGTCACCCTGCATCAGGTCGACGTCGCGCGCCGCTACTGCCGCCGCGCCATCGCCCTCAAACAGGGGCGGCTCTACTACGACGGGCCGATCGAAGGCCTCACCGACAGCCGCCTGCAGGCGCTCTACGAGAACGCCGGTCTCGACGAGCTCGAATCCCGTCAGCCCGATCATCGGATGGCGGCGCCACTGCATGCGGTGGGCTGAGCCGAGCGAGCTCTGCAGGAAAACCGACATACCCACGACCGATCCCTGACCATCGATCACCAACCCCGACGCTTCGAGGAAACGACATGATCTCATCCCGTCTACGCCGTGCGGCCCTGCCGCTGATCGCCGGACTCGGCCTGTTCGGCACCACGCTGGCCGTCAGTTCGGCCCAGGCCGCCGACGAGCCGCTGCGCTTCGGCATCATCTCCACCGAATCGAGTTCCAACCAGTCGACCCAGTGGCAGCCGTTTCTGGATGACATGTCCGAGGCGTTGGGCGTCGAGGTCCAGCCGTTCTTCGCCACCGACTACGCCGCGGTGATCCAGGCGATGCGCTTCGACAAGGTCGATCTCGCCTGGTACGGCAACAAGTCGGCAATGGAAGCAGTCGATCGCGCCGGTGGCGAGATCTTCGCCCAGACCGTCGCCGCCAATGGCGCGCCGGGCTACTGGAGCCTGATGATCGTCAACAAGGAGAGCCCCTACGACTCAGTCGACGAAGTGCTGGATCACGCCGGCGAGCTGACCTTCGGCAACGGCGATCCCAACTCTACCTCGGGATATCTGGTACCGGGCTACTACGTCTTCGCCAAGAACCACGTCGATCCCGCCACCGCGTTCAAGCGCACGCTCAATTCCAATCACGAGACCAATGCGCTGACCGTGGCCAACGGCCAGGTCGATGTCGCGACGTTCAACACCGAAAGCATGGAGCGCCTGGAGATCACTCATCCCGACAAGGCCGACCAGCTCAAGGTGATCTGGAAGTCGCCGCTGATCCCCTCCGATCCGCTGGTCTGGCGTACCGATCTACCGCAGGAAACCAAGGACGAGCTGCGCCAGTTCTTCCTGAGCTACGGCGATACCGACAAGCAGAAGCAGATTCTCGAACCGCTGCAGTGGTCCGGTTTTGCCGCTTCCGACAACGACCAACTGCTGCCGATCCGTCAGCTCGCCCTGTTCAAGCAGCGCGCCCAGCTCGCCGCCGACGATTCGATCGATGCCGAGGAGAAGCAGCAGCAACTCGCGGATATCGACGCTCGCCTCGAATCGCTGAACCAGCGCATGGACGCCCGCGAAGCCGCGCAGGCCGAGCAGGCCGACAACACCACGGCAATGGCCAACTGAGGTTCCGCTCCCGGCCGGCGGCAGATCGACTCTTCGACCTGCCGCCGACGATCGAGCTCCGATCCTCATCGATCTCTTCGTCAGGACAACGCACATGCAAAGCGCCTCTTCCCTCGACATGCAAGCCCGCGCCGGCAAGCGCAGCTGGACCACGCTGCTAGGCTGGGCGGTTGCCGCAGGCGTGCTCGGCTGGGCCTGGCAGGGCGCCGAAATGGCCCCGGGCCTGCTGGTCAGCAACGCCGGCAACATGGCCACGCTCGCCGCCGACTTCGTGCCGCCGACCTTCGGCAGTCTCGATCACTACATCGACCAGATGCTGGTGACCATCCAGATCGCGATCTGGGGCACGCTGCTGGCGGTGCTGTTCGCCATCCCGTTCGGCCTGCTCTCCTCGGACAACCTAGCGCCGTGGTGGATCAACCAGCCGGTACGACGCCTGATGGATGCGTGCCGCGCGATCAACGAACTG
This sequence comes from Salinicola sp. 4072, assembly GCF_036663415.1. Lineage (NCBI taxonomy): Bacteria > Pseudomonadati > Pseudomonadota > Gammaproteobacteria > Oceanospirillales > Halomonadaceae > Salinicola > Salinicola sp. 4072. The sequence goes on from NZ_JAXOVV010000020.1 coordinate 56,373, forward strand.
GTGTTCGCGATGCTGTTCGTGGTCGCCGTCGGCCTGGGGCCGTTCGCCGGCACCATGGCGCTGTTCGTCCACACCACCGGCGTGCTCGCCAAGCTGTTCTCGGAAGCGGTGGAAGCCACCGATGCCGGGCCGATGGAAGGCGTTCGCGTCACCGGCGCCGGGCGACTGGAAGAGATTATCTTCGGCCTGATCCCCCAGGTTCTGCCGCTGTGGATTTCGGTCAGCCTGTACCGCTTCGAGTCCAACATTCGCTCCGCCACGGTGCTCGGCATGGTCGGCGGCGGCGGAATCGGCGTCTCGCTGTGGGAGACCATGCGCGGATTCCAGTACACCGAGACCGCCACGATCATGCTGGTGATCATCGTTGCCGTCACTTTGCTCGATATGGCGTCGCAGCGTGTTCGCAAACGCTTCATCTGATGCCGGGGCTTCCCCCGGTTTTTTGGGTCCGATGATGTCTAGACAAATTTTGACGATGCCGCGCTACCGCGAACTGGCCGAAGTGCTGGTGCGCGAAGTGCGCGCCGACTACGCCCCCGGCGATCTGCTGCCGACCGAGGCCCAGTTGGCCAAGCGCTTCGCGGTCAATCGCCACACGGTACGCCGGGCGCTGGACGAGCTGGTCGCCGCCGGCCTGGTGACGCGCCACCAGGGACGCGGCACCCAGGTGGTCGATCGTCGCCTCGACTACGCCGTCAGCGCCGGCAGCAAGGTGACCCAGAATCTGGCCGGCCTCGGTCTGCCTTCGAATACCTGCTGTCTCGAACAGGGGCTCGAGACGCCCCCCGAGGCGATCGCGCTGCGTTTCGGCCGCCCCGCCGACGAGCCGCTGCTGCGGGTCGATACCGTGCGCTACGTCGACGATGCCCCGCTGATGCGGCTGCGCCACTGGTTCGATCCCGAGCGCGTGCCGGGCTGGCTGGAGCGCTATCGCGGCGGTTCCACCCGCGCCCTGCTGGGTCAGCACTATGGCCTGCGGCTTCACCGGCGCCGGGTGCGCATCGATGCCGCAACCGCCACCCGCGACGACGCCCGCTGGCTGCAGTGTCCGCTCAACGCACCGCTGCTGCTGATGACCAGCGAAAACACCGATGCCGACGGCGCGCTGGTGGAAATCTCGATGGGCCGGGCGCGTGCCGACCGGCTCTCCTATCACGTTGATTTCGACATCGACCCCATGGATTTCGACACCGACGAGGTTGCGTCATGAACGACACATCACGAGGCGCGCGTCAGCGGCTGCTGGCGCTCTCTACCCGCGAGCGAATCGAGGCGTGCTGGACGGCGCTCGATGCAGTGCCCGCACACCGCTGCGTACGCGGCCCGGAAGCCGGCATGGCGATGCTCAAGGGCCGCACCGGCGGTACCGGCAACGCCTTCCATCTCGGCGAGATGACCCTGACCCGCGCCAGCGTCGCCCTCGACGACGGCACCCTCGGCCACGGCTGGGTACGGGGCCGTGACCACCGCCACGCCGAGCTGATCGCACTGGCCGATGCCGTCGCCCAGCACACCGAATGGCAGCAGAAGCTCGAGACGCACGTGCTCGCGCCGTTGGCCGAGGAACTGGCCGAGCGTCAGCGCCGCGATGCCGCCACCGCCGCCGCCACCCGCGTCGACTTCTTCACCCTCGTACGTGGTGAATAGGTACGTGGCGAGTGAGCACGTGGTGAATGAGTACGTGGCGAGTGAGCACGGGCGAATGACGATGGAGAAAGTGACGATGGACAAAGCAATGACGGTAAAGACGGAAACGACGAGGGATCTCGTCTGGCCTGGGCTGGCCGACCCCGCCCACGACAGTCAGCGTCTGTTTCGCCAGATTCTCGGCGCGCTTTCCGAGCCGGGCACGCTGACCACGCTGGCACTGCCGGCACCGCCCCAGGTGGCGCCGAGTGACGCGCTGGGCGCCGCACTGTGGGGCGTGGTGCTGACGCTTTGCGACCTCGAGACACGCGTCTGGATCGCCGCCGACCTCGACTCGCCGGCCCTGCGCGAGGCGCTAACCTTCCACACCGGCGCGCGAATCACCGATGACCCGGCGAGTGCCGATTTCGCGCTGCTGACCCACGAGTCCTTCGATCCGCAGACACCTTTCGCGGTGGGCAGCGACACCTATCCCGATCGCGGTACCACGCTGCTGGTCGCCGTCGAGCGGCTGGAAAACGATTCGAACGGTGCCGACGACGCAGACCACGGCTGGCGGCTCAGCGGCCCCGGCATCGCCGAGTCGCGGGTGCTCGATATCGGTGACGGCGCCGGCTGCCGGGCACTGATGACTCGCCTGGCCGGCAACCGTGCCAGCTTTCCGCAGGGGCTGGACGCCATCTTCGGCTGCGGCGCGCAGCTGGCGGCGATTCCCCGCAGCACCCGAATTGCGAGTGTCGAGGCTCGCGCCGATTCTCAGGAGACGAACTGATGTACGTAGCCGTCAAGGGAGGCGAGCAGGCGATTGCCAACGCCCATCGCTGGCTGGCCGACCGCCGCCGCGGCGATCGCGATCGCCCGGAACTGGAGGTCGCCCAGGTCGGTGACCAGCTGCGGCTGGCCGTCGACCGGGTGATGAGCGAAGCCTCGCTCTACGATCCCGAACTCGCCGCGCTCGCATTCAAGCAGGCCAGCGGCGATCTCACCGAAGCCGTGTTCCTGCTGCGCGCCTATCGCACCACGCTGCCGCGACTGGCGGTCAGCGAGCCGCTCGACACCGCCAGCATGCGCATCGAGCGCCGCATCAGCGCCACCTACAAGGACATCCCCGGCGGCCAGATTCTGGGGCCGACCTACGACTACACCCACCGCCTGCTCGACTTCCTGCAGCTGGCCGGTGCCGAGGTGCCGGCCGCCGAGATTCGCGAAGAGGTTACCGAAGCCGAGGCGTGCCCGCAGATTCTGGAGCTGCTCAACGACGAAGGCCTGGTGGAGCAGGAGATCGACGACGGCAGTGAGCCTGCGGACATCACCCGCGATCCGCCCGATTACCCGATGGACCGTGCCGCCCGGCTGCAGATGCTGGCCCGCGGCGACGAGGGCTACCTGCTGGCGCTGGGGTACTCCACCCAGCGCGGCTACGGCCGCAACCACCCGTTTGCCGGCGAGATTCGCCTGGGTCAGGTGGAGGTCGAGATCCACGTCGACGAGTGGGACGAGACGATCTGCGTCGGCGAGATCGCGTTGAGCGAGTGCCAGATGATCAACCAGTTCGGCGGCTCGCGCGAGGCCGCACCGCAGTTCACGCGCGGTTACGGCCTCGCCTTCGGCCACAACGAGCGCAAGACCATGGCGATGGCGCTGGTCGATCGCGCCCTGCGCGCCGAGGAGCTGGGCGAGCCGATCATCGGCCCCGCCCAGCAGGCGGAGTTCGTGCTGGCCCACGCCGACAGCGTCGACGCCTCCGGCTTCGTCTCGCACCTGAAACTGCCGCACTACGTCGACTTCCAGTCCGAGCTCGATCTGCTGCGCCGTCTGCGACGCGAGCATGCCGCACGCCAGGCTGAACTCGACGGCACCCGCGACACCGCCAGCCCCCAGCAGGAGGAGCGCTAACGTGGACGGTTATAACTTCGCGTATTTGGACGAACAAACCAAAAGGATGATCCGCCGCGCGCTGCTCAAGGGGGTGGCGATTCCCGGCTATCAGGTACCGTTCGGCGGACGCGAGATGCCGATGCCCTACGGCTGGGGCACCGGCGGTGTGCAGCTCACCGCGAGCATTCTCGGTGCCTACGACATTCTCAAGGTGATCGACCAGGGTGCCGACGACACCACCAATGCGGTCAGTATCCGCCACTTCTTCCAGCGCGTGGCCGGCGTCGAGACCACCACCGCCACCACCGCGGCGGACGTCATCCAGACCCGCCACCGGATTCCCGAGACGCCGCTGCGAAGCGGCCAGATCCTGGTGTTCCAGGTGCCGATTCCCGAGCCGCTGCGCTTCATCGAGCCCAGCGAGCAGGAGACGCGGCTGATGCACGCGCTGGAGGAGTACGGCGTGATGCACGTCAAGCTCTACGAGGACATCGCCCGCTACGGCCATATCGCCACCACCTACGCCTACCCGGTCAAGGTGGACGGGCGCTACGTGATGGACCCGTCGCCGATCCCCAAGTTCGACAACCCCAAGCTCGACGGCAACCCGGCGCTGATGCTGTTCGGCGCCGGTCGCGAGAAGCGGCTTTACGCGATCCCGCCCTACACCCGGGTCGAGAGCCTCGACTTCGAGGACCATCCGTTCGAGGTCCAGAGCTGGGAGCACACCTGTGCGCTGTGCGGCAGCGATCACAGCTATCTCGACGAAGTGATCACCGATGACAAGGGCGGGCGGATGTTCGTCTGCTCCGATACCGACTACTGCCAGACGCGACGGGGAGAGGTGGCATGAAGAAGCCGGCACTGGAGCGCCCGGTCCTGCTGGACGTTCAGGACATCACCCGCCTCTACGGTCCCGGCAAGGGCTGCGAGGCGATCGATTTTCAACTGCATGCCGGCGAGGTGCTGGGCATCGTCGGCGAATCCGGCTCCGGCAAGTCGACGCTGTTGCGCGTGCTCGCCGGGATGGAAGCGCCCGATGCGGGACGCGTGGTCTATCGAAGGGCTATTCACGAGTCCGAAGCCGCTCGAGCCGGCGCCGGAGAAGACGTGCTGGATAAGGGAGAGTTGGAGAGGGATGAGGCCGAGCTCGATCTCTACGCCATCGGCGAGGCACGGCGTCGAGCACTGCTGCGTCTCGAATGGGGGCTGGTGCACCAGAACCCCCGCGATGGCCTGCGGATGGGCGTTTCCGCCGGGGCCAATATCGGCGAGCGGCTGATGGCCCAGGGCCAGCGCCACTACGGTCAGTTGCGTGCCACCGGCCAGGAGTGGATGCGCCAGGTCGAGCTCGACCCCGGTCGTATCGACGACGCCCCGCGCACCTTCTCCGGCGGCATGCAGCAGCGCCTGCAGATCGCCCGCACCCTGGTCACCCGGCCGCGTCTTGTGTTCATGGACGAGCCCACCGGCGGGCTCGACGTCTCGGTGCAGGCGCGCCTGCTCGACATGCTGCGCACGCTGGTACGCCAACTGGGCCTTTCGGTGGTGCTGGTCACCCACGACCTCGCCGTGGCGCGCCTGCTCGCTCACCGCCTGATGGTGATGCGCCGCGGCCAGGTGGTCGAGGCCGGCCTTACCGACCAGATCCTCGACGATCCGCAGCACGCGTATACGCAGCTGCTGGTTTCATCCGTGCTGACACCTTGAGGGAGGAATTCCGATGCTTTCCGAGACTAGCGCTTCCCCGAAACGCGCCCGACCTCGCCTCACGGTGGATGGGCTGCACAAACGGTTCCTGCTGCACGGCCAGGGCGGGCTCGAGATCGACGTGATGCGCGATCTCTCGCTGACCCTCGACGCCGGCGAATGCCTGGTGCTTGCCGGTCGCAGCGGTATCGGCAAGAGCACGCTGCTGAAGATGCTTCACGGCGACTATCGCATCGACCGCGGGCACATCCGGCTGCATTTCGAGGATGGCGAACTCGACCTCGAGACGTTGCCGGCCTACGCCTGGCACGGCCTGCGCCGGGACGTGATCGGCTACGTCAGCCAGTTTCTGCGCGTGGTACCGCGGGTCGCCGCCGTCGATGTGGTGATGGAGCCGCTGCTGGCGCGTGGTGCCGACGAAAACGAGGCCCGCCAGCGCGCCGAGACGCTGCTGGCCCGGCTCAACCTGCCCGAGCGACTGTGGCAGCTGCCGCCCGGCACCTTCTCCGGCGGCGAGCAGCAGCGCGTCAACATCGCCCGCGGCTTCATCGGCGAGCATCCGCTGCTGCTGCTCGACGAACCCACCGCGTCGCTGGACGCCACCAATCGCGACGTGGTGATCACCCTGATCGGCGAGGCCAAGGCCCGCGGCGCGGCGATGCTCGGCATTTTCCACGACGAGGACGTGCGCGAGCGCGTCGCCGATCGCCTGCTGCCGCTGGACGATAGTCTCGGCGCCCGCGCTTCCGTTACCCAGAACACTCAGGAGACGCTGTCATGAGCACGCAGGAACAGGTACTGACCAACGCCAGGCTGGTGCTCGACGACGAGGTGATCGACGGCACGCTGGTGATCCGCGACGGCCGGATCGCCGCCATCGACCATGGCGCGAGCCAGACCGGGGGCGCCGTCGATTGCGAAGGCGACACGCTGCTGCCAGGGCTGGTCGAGCTGCACACCGACAACATGGAAAAGTATTTCCAGCCGCGACCCAAGGTCGAATGGCCGGGACGTCAGGCGGCGCTGGCCCACGACGCCCAGATGGCGGCCAGCGGCATCACCACCGTGTTCGATGCGGTCTCGATCGGTGACGTCGACGAGCAGAGCATGCGCCACCGGGCACTGGACGAGATGTGCCATGCCCTGTCGCAGATCGTTCACGACGGTCTGGCGCGGGTCGATCATCGTCTGCACCTGCGCTGTGAGGTGAGTCACCCGAACACGCTGGTGCGCTTCGGCGAGCTGTCGTCGTCACCGCTGCTGGGCCTGGTCTCGCTGATGGATCACGCCCCCGGCCAGCGCCAGTTCGCCAGCCTCGAGGCGTATCGCGTCTACTATCAGGGCAAGTACCAGCTCGATGACGCGGCGATGAACGCCTTCATGGCGACCCAGATCGACAACAGCCAGCGCTACAGCGCCGAGCATCGCCGCGCCATCGCGGCCAGCTGTCGCGAACGGGGCCTGGCGATCGCCAGCCACGACGACGCCACCGTCGAGCACGTCGCCGAAAGCCATGAATATGGCACCCGAGTCGCGGAGTTCCCCACCACCCGCGAAGCGGCGGAGGCCTCCCACCGTGCCGGCATGGCGGTGATGATGGGCGCACCCAACGTCGTCCGCGGCGGCTCCCACTCCGGCAACATCGCCGCTGCCGATCTGGTCGAGCTGGGCGTGCTGGATATCCTGTCATCGGATTACTACCCGGCGGCGCTGCTCGACGCGGTGTTCAAGGTGGCGGCGATGGAGAACGGCTACGCGCTGCCCCGGGCGGTCGCCACCGCGACACGCATACCGGCCGAAGCGGTAGGCCTGACCGATCGTGGGCGCCTGGCGCCGGGGCTCCGTGCCGATCTGTTGCGGGTGCGATTGATCGACGATCATCCGGTGGTGCAGAGAGTTTGGTCTGCGGGTAGACAGGTCCATTGATGGCGTATTTTTCGAGAGGTCCGAGATGTCGCGTCTGATCTACGTCATGGGCGCCAGCGGCGTCGGCAAGGACAGCCTGCTGCGCGAGCTGGCACGACGGCGCCCGGACGCGCTGGTGGCGCATCGCTACATCACGCGCGCCAGCGGCGGGGCGGAGAACTGCATCGAACTCTCCCGCGAGGCATTTCACTGGCGGCGGGAGCAGGGGCTGTTCTGCCTATCTTGGAGCGCGCATGGGCTCGACTACGGCGTCGGGATCGAGATCGAAGCGTGGCTGGCGGCGGGGCACACGGTGGTGCTCAACGGCAGCCGGCGAGCGCTGGAGCGCGCCCGTCGACGCTTCGGCGCGGCCCTGATGCCGGTTCTGGTCGTGGCGGATGTCGAGGTGCTGCGCCGGCGTCTGATCGCTCGCGGGCGCGAGACGCCGGCCGAGATCGAGGCGCGGCTGGCGCGCGGCGGCGGTGAGGATGCGCTGGGCGATATTGCGCGAATCGACAACGGCGGCGAGCTGGCGCATGGCGTGAAGGCGCTCGAAGCCTGGCTCGACGCCACGCCCGTAGCGGACGGTCCGGCGTGAAGCTGCGCTTTTCGGGTACCGGTGACAGCGGACAGGTTCCCTGCTTCGGCTGCGACTGCCTGGCCTGCCAGCGGGCGCGGCTGCTGAGCTGCCACCGCCGCGAGCCCTGTTGCGGCGAGATCGAACTCGATGGCGACCTGATTCTGATCGACGCCGGCCGCATGGATCTGGCCGCCCGCTGCGAGCGTCAGCGCCCGGCCGCCATCCTGTTGACCCACTATCACGCCGATCATGTGCAGGGGCTGTTGCATCTGCGCTGGGGCCGGGGCGAATCGATTCCGGTCTACGGTCCCAAAGATCCTCAAGGCTGTGCCGATTTGCACAAGAACCCCGGCATTCTCGACTTCCAGCCCGGCCTGAAGCCGTTTCGGCCCTTGCAGCTGGGCCGGCTCGAGGTCACGCCGCTGCCGCTGAATCACAGCAAGCCGACGCTGGGCTACGCGCTCTCCGACGGCGTCAATCGGCTGGCCTGGTTGTGCGATACCGTGGGCTTGCCCGGCGCCACCGAAAGCTTCCTGACCGAATGGCGGCCGCATGGCGTGGTGATCGATGCCACCCATCCGGATTCCTACATTGCGCCCCGCAACCACAACAACGTCGCCATGGCGCTGGAGATCATCGAGCGAATCCAGCCGTCTCGCGCCTGGCTGACGCACATCAGTCACGAACTGGACGCCGACTTCCTGGCAACGTCGCGAACCCTGCCGGAAGGCGTGGAGTTGGCTGCCGATGGCAGCGACATTCTTTTCTGAGAGGGATTCATGTCTTCACAGCCCGTTTCCCGGCGCTTGAGCGCCGCCCCCACCAGCGCGCCCACGGCGAAACTCCACGAGAGTCGCCTGGGCGCCTGGACCGAGGTGGGCGACCGCTGCGTCTTCAACCACGTCACGCTCGGCGACTACAGCTATGTCGAGCGCGATTGCGACCTGATGTTCACCGAGATCGGCAGATTCACGTCGATCGCCTCCAGCGTGCGCATCAATCCCAGCAATCACCCCTGGTGGCGGCCGACGCTGCACCATTTCAGCTACCGCCCCGGCAAGTTCGGCTTCGCCGGCAGCGACCAGGGCGTCGACGACCGGATCTTCGACTGGCGCGCCGAGGATCGTGTCGTGATCGGTCACGATGTCTGGATCGGCCACGGTGCCATCGTGCTGCCCGGCGTCACCATCGGCAATGGCGCCATCGTCGGTGCCGGTAGCGTGGTGACCAAGGACGTTGACGCCTACACCATCGTCGTCGGCAACCCCGCTCGCCCGCTGCGCCCACGCTTCGAGGATCCCGAAACCGTGGCACGCCTGGAGGCGCTGGCCTGGTGGGACTGGCCCCACGAGCGGCTGGCCCGCATGCTGCCACTATTTCAGGGCGATACCGGGGCGTTTCTCGAAGCCGTCGAGGGCGAGTCGCGTCCATCATCGCCATGATCTCAGCCGATGTTGTCAGCCAGCGTCCGATAGCGCGAGCCGCCGTTGCCGAGCTGCGACTCCACTAGGGCGAGATGATCGAAGCGCCAGCGGATCGACGTGGGCAGCCGTGACTGGGGTGCCGCACGGTCGGCCTGGCGTACCAGGCTGACGTGCGGGGTGAATTCACGTTGCGGCGCGGTGAAGCCGTGGCGGGACAGCGCCTGCCAGAGCTCGGCATTGAGCGTCATGAGTATGTCATTCGGCGTCTGGCTGCCGGCCCAGACGATGCGGGGCTTGGGGAAATGCCCGAGCCGATCCAGCGTCCACTCGCCCTGCAGCGCCGGCCACGCTCGGGTCAGATCGACGAGTGCCTCCAGCCGCGGGGCGTCGACACTGCCCAGAAACGCCAGCGTGATGTGCATGTTCTCCGCTGGCAGCGGGTAGCCGCCGCAGAGTGGCGCCAGGCGTTCGGCCTCGTCGGCCAGTGCCTGGCGACTGGCGTCGTCGGGCCACAGGGCAAAAAAGAGTCGGCGAGAAACGGTCACGATGTCGGCTCCCGGTGGCGTAGACAGCAGGGTGGCGCATCGTATCCCTCCTTGCCAACGGTTGGCTGGTGTGGCCCTGCCCCTCGATCACGCAGGGTCGTTTTTCGGCCGATGATCTTCGCCTTCCATCGTCGAGCCGTGATCCTGGCTGAGCGGGCCGGCCAGCTTGCGCAGCGCGACGTAGAAGACTGGCGTCAGGAACAGGCCGAACAGGGTCACACCAAGCATCCCGGCGAACACCGCGATCCCCAGCGCCTGACGCACCTCGGCCCCGGCGCCGTGACCCAGCGCCAGCGGTATCACCGCCGCGGTGAAGGTGATCGAGGTCATGATGATCGGGCGCAGTCGCAACCGGCAGGCCTCCAGCGCCGCTTCCACCACGCCGCGCCCCTGGAATTCGAGCTCGCGGGCGAATTCGACGATCAGGATGGCGTTCTTGCAGGCCAGTCCGATCAGGACCACCAGGCCCACCTGGACGAAGACGTTGGTATCGCCGCCGGAGATTCTGACGCCGACGAGTGCCGACAGCAGGCACATCGGCACGATCAGGATCACCGCCAACGGCAGTGTCCAGCTTTCGTAGAGCGCCGCCAGCACCAGGAACACCAGCAGTACCGCCAGCGGGAACACCACCAGCGCGGCATTGCCCTGGGTGGACTGCTGATAGCTGAGGTCGGTCCATTCGAAGTCGATGCCATCCGGCAGTACCCGTGCGCCGATATCGGTCAAGACGCTCATCGCCTGGGGCGAGGAGAGCACCCGCGGGTCGGCTTCGCCGGCCAGGTCCGCCGCCGGGTAGCCGTTGAAGCGCAGCACCGGATCGGGGCCGAAGCTCTGGTGGATATCGATCATCGAGCCGATCGGCACCATCTCGCCCTGGGCGTTGCGGGTACGCAGCCTGGCGATATCCTCGACGCTGTCGCGATAGGGGGCGTCGGCCTGGGCGATCACCTGCCAGGTGCGGCCGAAATTGTTGAAATCGTTGACATAGGTGGAGCCCAGATAGGTCTGCAGGGTATCGAACAGATCGCTCACCGCCACGCCCTGGGTCTTGGCCTTGAGTCGGTCCACCTCGGCATCGAGCTGGGGCACGTTGGCCTGATAGCTGGTGATCGGATAGCTCATGCCTGGCGTCTGCACCACCGCGCCCTGGAAGGCGGTCACTGTCTCCTGCAGCGGGCCGTAGCCGAGCCCGCCGCGGTCCTCGATGAACAGCTGATAGCCGGAGCCATTGCCCAGCCCGAGGATTGGCGGCGGCATGAACGAGAACGCGATGCCGTCCTTGAGACCACTGATCTTGCCGGCGATCTCGGCGTTGATCTCCGCCGCGGTACGGGTGCGCTGATCGAACGGCTTCAGGGTCAGAAACGCCAGCCCGGTATTGGCGGTGTTGGTGAACTGCAGCGCGTTGAGTCCCGGGAACGAGATCGCATGTTCGACGCCGTCGGTCTTCATGGCGATATCCACCACCTGGCGCAGCAGGTCATCGGTGCGATCCAGCGAGGCGCCCTTCGGCAACTTCACTCCGGCGATCAGGTACATCTTGTCCTGCACCGGAATGAATCCCGGCGGCACCAGTTGGAACAGATAACCGGTGGATCCCAGCAGGACCAGGTAGATCACGAACACCGCGCCGCGACGGCGCAGGCTGCTCGACACCACGCCCTGATAGCGCCTGGAGCTGGCGTTGAAGAAACGGTTGAACGGTCGGAACAGCCAGCCGAACAGGAAGTCGATCACTCGGGTCAGGCGGTCCTTGGGCGCGTCGTGGGGCTTGAGCAGCATCGCGGCCAGTGCCGGTGACAGCGTCAGCGAGTTGATGGTGGAGATCACCGTGGAGATGGCGATGGTGACCGCAAACTGGCGGTAGAACTGGCCGGTGACGCCGGAGAGGAATGCCATCGGCACGAACACCGCGCACAACACCAGGCCGATGGCGACGATCGGCCCTGACACCTCGCGCATCGCCTGGTGGGCGGCGGCGCGTGGCGCCAGCCCCTGGCCGATGTTGCGCTCCACGTTCTCCACCACCACGATGGCGTCGTCGACCACGATGCCGATGGCGAGCACCAGCCCGAACAGCGTCAGGGTGTTGATCGAATACCCCAGCAACAACAGCACCGCAAAGGTCCCCACCACCGAGACCGGCACCGCCAGCAGCGGAATGAGCGACGCACGCCAGGTCTGCAGAAACAGCGTCACCACCAGCACCACCAGCAGTATCGCCTCCAGCAGCGTCTGGATTACCGAGCGGATCGAGTCGCTGACGAACAGCGTGGTGTCGTAGACGGTGCGATACTCCACACCCGGCGGGAACTGGGTGGCCAGTTCGTCCATGGTCCGGACCACCTGGTCGCGGATCTGCAGGGCGTTGGCACCGGGCGACTGGAAGATGCCGATCGCCACCGCGTCCTTGCCATCCAACCTGGAGCGCAGGGTGTAGTCGCCCGCGCCCATCTCGAGCCGAGCGACATCACGGAGTCGCAGGATCTCGCCATCCTCGCCGACCTTGAGCACGATGTTGCCGAATTCCTGCTCGGTGGACAGACGGCCCTTGGCGTTGATCAGGGTGAGGAAGTCGCTTTCCGGCATCGGCTCGGCGCCGATCTGCCCGGCGGAGACCTGGACATTCTGTTCGCGCATGGCGTCGACCACGTCGCCGGCGGTGAGGCCATGGGAGGCGATGCGGTCGGGATCCAGCCAGGCGCGCATGGCGTAATCGCCGCCGCCGAACAGCTGCGCCTCGCCGACACCGGAAATCTTCGCCAGCTGGTCGCGCACGTGCAGGCGCGCGTAGTTGCGCAAGTAGAGGGTGTCGTAGCTGTCATCCGGCGAGACCAGATGCACCACCATCAGAAAGGTGGGGGACTGCTTCTGGGTGGTCACACCCTGCCGCCTCACCGCTTCCGGCAAACGCGCCAGCGCCTGGCTGACCCGGTTCTGGACGCGCACGGTGGCCTGTTCGGGATCGGTCCCGGGCTGGAAGGTGATGGTCATCTGCAAGACGCCATCGGAACCGGCCACGGACTTGAAGTACATCATGTCCTCGACGCCGGTGATCGCCTCCTCCAGCGGCGTCGCCACGGTTTCCGCGATCTCCTTGGGGTTGGCGCCCGGATAGGTGGTACGAACCAGCACCGAGGGCGGCACTACCTCCGGGTATTCGCCGACCGGCAGGTTGGGAATGGAAATCGCCCCCACCGCGAAGATGACGATGGAGAGCACCGCCGCGAAGATCGGCCGGTCCACGAAAAAGCGGGAAAAATTCATGACGACTGGCTCCTGGGCGGCGGGGACGATGCCCGCCGCGTCTTGTCGTTCCGGGGGGAGAGGCGCTTTCGAGAGTGAAACGCCGGGAAGCGCTGGGGTGTGTACGAAAAGTCGGCGAGCGACGACCAGCCCTAGGCCCGTTCCCTACGGGCCAACGCACTTCCCACCTCCCTGTGGGTCGCAAGGCAAAAAATCAGCGAAAAGACGGAGTTTACGGGTGTAAATGAGTACTTTGAGCTGATTTTTAACGCCGTATGGCCGAGCACAGGCAGTTTTCGTACAAAGCCTAGGGTTGGTTGATGGCGACGTCGTTGCTCATGCTCGCCTCACGCATGGCGATCGGGTTCGGCGCGACGGGCATGCCGGGAGCGAACACCTTCTGGGTGCCGTTGACGATTACCCGCTCGCCGGCCCGGAGGCCTTCGCGAACCACCACCAGATCACCCACTTCACGGCCGAGCTGCACCTGACGGGGCATCACGGTGTCGTCGTCGCCGACCACGTAGACGAAACGCCTATCCTGATTGGCGAGCACCGCCTTGCGATTCACCAGCATCGCCTCGTCGAGCTGAGCCACGGGCATCTCCACGCGCGCGAACTGGCCGGGCCTGAAGGCGCCATCCGGGTTGGATAGAACTGCGCGATAGCGCAGCGTGCCGGTATCCGCGTTGATCTGGTTGTCCACGAAATCCAACTGTCCCTGGTGGGGGAAGCCTGTCTCGCCGGTCAGGCCGATATGCAGCGTGGCGGCCTTGCCCTGGGCCAGGAGCGTCTGCGCGCTCAGCGCCTCGGCTTCGTTGCTGTCGAAGTAGACATACAGGGGATCCACCGACACCAGCGTGGTCAGCACCGACTGGTCGGCACTGGCGAGGTTGCCCTGGGTGATCATGGCGCGGCCGGTGCGCCCGGTCACCGGGGCGGTAATACGCGTATATTGCAGATCCAGTTCGGCACTGCTCAGCGTGGCCTCGGCTTCCGCTTCCTGTGCCCGGGCGTTGAGCGCCGCCGCCTGGCGCTGATCGTGCTGTTCTCGGGAGATCATGTTTTTCTGGATCAGCTGGCGGGATCGGCCGGCCTCGACCTCGGTAAGCCGACGCTGGCTCTGCGCCTGAGCCAACGATGCCTTGGCGGCCTGGACGCGAGCCTCGTAGGGCCGGGGGTCGATACGGAATAGCAGGTCACCCGACTCGACCCGCTCGCCTTCCTCGAAGGCGACCTCGTCGATGTAGCCGCTCACCCGTGGCCGGACCTGTACGGTCTGGGGTGACACTACGCGGCCGGTGAAAGTCTCGCGCAGCGTGACCGGCTCCACCAGTACCGTGGCCACATCGACTTCCGGAGGCGGCGGCGCACTGGCGGTTTCCGCCTCGCCATGGGCATCGCAGCCGGTCAGCAGCGCGATGAAGAGCGCCACGCCCAGACCATGGCACAGGCTCGTCTTCGATACGCGTTTCTTGTCGAGCTTGTTCATTTTTTGACTCCGCGTTGACTGTTCCCGGTCACGATTCGCCAGAAGGATCTCGCGAGCAAAGCTCGAGAACGGCTTCACCGACCGTCGGGAGGGGAGCATGGGCACCGGGTATGGACGACCACTGTAGGATTTCGCCACGCACAGGCGTTATCGGGTTACTCGTCTTTGATTGCCCAATCCTGTAGAAATCGTTGATTGGCAGTAAGAGCGGCGTTCGCTCTGCAGGCAGATCGGCAGCCGCTTGCCTGTTTCTTCAGAGAGTTTGCCCGATCCTGCAGGGATCGATTTTTGTCATCAAAATGCCGGTTAACTGTCCTATACTCGCGCTTTATCGAAAAACAATAATCAGTCGCCCAACGAGGAGGTGAGACGTGAGTATCATTCAACCTGTTTTCGAAACACTGGATGATGAGATTGGCCAATTGGCGAATACTCTGTCTCGCCAGATTCAGAAATGGGCACCGGAAGAGGGGCTGACCACCACGGCGGTGCCCGGACTCGAGCTGATACGCGCCAATTCTTCCGTCAATAACTGCATCGGCTCGACGGTCTACGACCCTTCTCTCTGCCTGATCGCGCAGGGGAGCAAGACGGTATGGCTGGGAGATCGCGAGATCCATTACGGGCCGTTGAGCTGCATGGTGTCGGCGGTGCACCTGCCGGTACTGGGCAAGGTCACCGATGCCTCACCGGAAAGGCCCTACCTGGGGCTGAAGCTCGCCGTCGAAGCCCAGGAAGTCACCGATCTGGTGCTGGAACTGGGGGAAGGATTGGCTGGCGTCGAACCGCAGGAATGCCCCGAAAATGCTTGCGGTCTAAGCCGGGTGCAGGCGGAAAAGGGGCTGGTGGACGCAGTGTTGCGGCTGGTGAATCTGCTCGACTCACCCCAGGACATTCGCATTCTCGCACCGCTGGTGCGGCGCGAGATCTTCTATCGTGCGTTGGTCGGCGAGATCGGCCTGCACATGCGCAAGTTCGCGGTGGCCGATACCCAGACGCATCGCATTTCCAAAGTGATCGCGGTGCTCAAGGATCGCTTCACCGAGCCGCTGCGCGTTCGCGAGCTGGCGGACATGGTCAACATGAGCGAGTCATCGCTGTTCCACAGCTTCAAGCAGGTCACGCGGATGTCGCCGGTGCAGTTTCAGAAGAAACTTCGGCTGCATGAAGCGCGGAGATTGATGCTATCCGAAGGGATGGAAGCGGCCACCGCCAGCTTCCGCGTGGGGTACGGAAGTCCATCCCATTTCAGTCGCGAATACAGCCGAATGTTCGGCGTGCCGCCGCGCACGGACGTGAGCAAGCTGCGCGGCGAGCTACCGGAGCCCGCTCGCGTCTGAGCGCCCTTGCGACATGGCCTGCGGTGTCTGAATCGTCCGGGCTCAGTCGCCGATGACCATGACTGCTTCGGCTTCCACCTGGCTACCCTTGGGCAACTGCTTGACGCCGACGGCGGCACGGGCCGGGAAGGGTGGCTGGAAGAACTCCTCCATCACCTTGTTGACCACGGCGAAGTTGTCGAGATCGGTCAGGTAGAGGTTGAGCTTGACGATATCCTGCAGCGAGCCGGCGGCTTCCTGGCACACCGCGGCCATATTGGTGAAGACCTGGCGGGCCTGCGCTTCGAAGTCGTCGGAGACCATTTCCATGGTGGTGGGGTCGAGCGGAATCTGGCCCGAAAGATAGACGGTGTTACCCGACTTGATGGCCTGGGAATAAGGGCCGATGGCGGCCGGGGCGTTGTCGGTGTTGATCACGGCTTTGTTGCTCATGGCGTACCCTCCAGTTTCTTTGAATCAGTGCCTTTTCATGAATACTTTTCTAATGACATGACATCTTGAAAAAACGCTGCCCCGCCGCGCATGACGCGGCGGGGCAGCCGTCACGGATCAGTTTCGGGCGCGAACGATGCGGCCGATGTGATTCAGGTTGCGCAGGCGCTTGATGATTCGCGCCAGATGAATGCGGCCCTTGACCAGGATGGTCAGGTTGACGATCGAGAGTCTGGCGTCGCGTTCTTCGATGCCGATGCGCTCGATATTGGCGTCGGCATCGGTGATCAGGCTGGCCAGTTCGGCGATCAGGCCGCGCCGGGTCTCGACTTCGATACGCAGCGGGACCGGGAAATCCTGATCGATCTGCTTCGACCAGGTCAACGAGACCAGCTTGTCGGGATCGTCGCGCAACTCGTCGAGGTTACCACACTCGTGACGGTGGACGACGATCCCCTTGCCGATCGACAGGTGGCCGATCACCGGGTCTCCCGGCAGCGGGTGGCAGCAGCGGGCAAAGCTGATGGCCATGCTCTCGGAGCCGTTGATGACGATCGGGCCGTTGTGCGGCGAATCCACCAGTAACCGTTCCGGGTCATGCTCGCCGGCATTGGCCCCGACAGGGAGATCGTTCGCGACCAGCCGTCGTGCGGTGGTGTGCGCCAGGCGGGTACCGAGGCCGATGGTCTCGAGCAGGTCGTCTTCGGCCTTGAGATCCAGCTCGTCCAGCAGCGCCGAGAGCCGTTCCTGTGGCAGCTTTTCCAGGCTGGTCTCGAAGCTGCCCAGGGCGCGGTTGAGCAGGCGGCGGCCGAGCTGGATCGCCTCGCTGCGCTGCTGGCTCTTCAGCGCGTGACGAATCGCCGAACGGGCCTTGGCGGTGATCACGAAATTGAGCCAAGCCAGGTTGGGGCGCGCGCCGGGGGCGGTGATGATCTCCAGCGTCTGGCCGCTTTCCAGCGGGGTCGACAGCGGTGCCAGATGGCGGTCGATACGGCAGGCGATGCAGCTGTTGCCAATATCGGTGTGCACGCTGTAGGCGAAGTCGACCGCCGTCGCTCCCTGCGGCAACTCCATGATGTCGCCCTTGGGGGTGAAGATGTAGACGTCGTCCGGGAACAGGTCGTTCTTGACGTGTTCGATGAACTCCAGCGAGTCGCCGGCGTGGCGCTGCATCTCGAGCAGGCCGCGAACCCATTCGCGGGCGCGGGCGTGGCTGCCGGCGGCGATGGGCCGTTCGGTCTGGCCGGCCTTGTAGAGCCAGTGGGCGGCGATGCCGTTGTTGGCCATCGCTTCCATCTCGCGGGTGCGGATCTGCACCTCGATCGGCATACCGCTGGGGCCGAACAGTGTGGTGTGCAGGCTCTGGTAGCCGTTGGCCTTGGGGATCGCGATGTAGTCCTTGAAGCGCCCCGGCACCGGCTTGTAGAGATTGTGCACCGCGCCCAGCACGCGATAGCAGTTGTCGACGCTGTCGGTGATGATGCGGAAGCCGAACACGTCCATGATCTCGGCGAACGGTTTGCGCTGGTCGTGCATCTTGCGATAGATCGACAGCAGATGCTTCTGCCGCCCGACCACGCTGCCGGTGAGGTCATCCTCGTCGAGCCGACGCTGCAGGCTGGTCTGGATCTGGCGCATGGTCGAACGGCGGTTGCCGCGGGCGCTCGCTACCGCGCGCTTGATGCGCTCGGACCGCATCGGGTGGATCGCCTGGAACGAGAGATCCTCGAGCTCGACGCGAATGGTGTTGATACCCAGCCGCCCGGCGATACGGGCGTAGATCTCGAGCGTTTCGCGGGCGATCCGGCGCTTCTTGTCCGGGCGCAGCGCGCCGAGCGTGCGCATGTTGTGCAGGCGGTCGGCGAGCTTGACGATAATCACGCGGATGTCGCGGGACATCGCCATGACCATCTTCTGGAAATTCTCGGCCTGGGCGACCGCCTTGTCCTCGAAGGTGATCTGGGTCAGCTTCGAGACGCCGTCGACCAGCTCCGCCACGGCTTCGCCGAACTGCGCTTCGAGCGCCTCCCGGGAGACGCTGGTGTCCTCGATGACGTCGTGCAGCATGGCGGCCATCAGGCTCTGATGGTCCATGTGCATGTTGGCGAGGATATTGGCGACGGCGAGCGGGTGGGTAACGTAAGGCTCGCCGGAGCGACGCTGCTGGCCGTCGTGGGCCTGCTCGGCGTAGTAGAAGGCGCGCTTGACCTGCTGAATCTCGTCGTCGGGGAGATAGCCGCCGAGGCGATCGGCCAGGTCATCGATGGTGAACATGCGGCGCGCCTGCCCTATGTAATTAACGGTCCGATTGACAACCCGTTATCGACGTTCCGTTCGGCAACCGGTCCGTGGCGGTCGTGACGACGACACGGAATACAGGTCACGCCGGAAGCCTGGTTCAGATATCGTATTCCTGGGTCGGCTCGGGGCGCGGACGCGGCGGTGCGGCTTCGACCGGCTCGTCGAGGATGCTGTCGTCGATTTGACCGGTGGCGATCTCGCGCAGCGCCATGACGGTCGGCTTGTCGTTTTCCCACGGCAGCAGCGCATCGCGGGAGCCGCGCGCGAGCTGACGGGCGCGCTGGGACGAGATCATTACCAGCTTGAAACGGTTCTCGATGTGTTCCAGACAATCTTCGACGGTCACTCGTGCCATGATGGTAGCCCTGCTGCCAAAAAATGGGTAGACGCGCCCCGGAATACGGGGTCTGCGGGACCGAGCAGTCTACTGGAGTTGCGTGATCTCTGACAAGAGCGCGCCGTTGCCGGCAAAGAGAGCCCCGCCGTGACGACCGGGGTCAGGGCGGCCGTTATTTCCCCTGCGGCACTCAGTCGACGTCGTTGAGCAGCGATTCGAGCAGGGCGGCGTATCGTGCCTGCATCTTGTCGAGCCGTGAACGGCGCGCATGGACGATGCACTCGAGCTCGTTCAGCGCGTGCTCGAAGTCGTCGTTGATGATGACGTGCTCGTACTCGTCGTAATGCGACATTTCGCTGACCGCGTCGCGCATGCGCCGCGCGATGACCGCCTCGTCGTCGGTGCCGCGTCCGGAAAGCCGCTCCTGGAGCGCGGCCCGCGAGGGCGGCAGGATGAAGATCGATTCGGCATCGGGGGCCTGCGCGCGTACCTGCTGGGCGCCCTGCCAGTCGATCTCGAGGATCACGTCCTCGCCCACGGCGAGGCGCTTCTCGACCTCCACCCGCGAGGTGCCGTAGTGGCGGTCGAAGACCCAGGCATGTTCGAAGAACTCGCCACGCTCGACCATCGCCTCGAATTCGGGCTGGCTGACGAAGTGATAGTTGACGCCATCCTGCTCGCCAGGGCGCATCGCCCGCGTGGTATGAGACACCGAGACGCCGATATCCGCGTTGCGCTGGAGCAGGGCGCGCACCAGGCTGGTCTTGCCGGCGCCGGAGGGCGCGGAAACGATGTAGAGCGTGCCCAGGGCACCGGCGCCGTATTCGGCGGCAGGGGTATGAGGCGTCGGAGAAACGTACGACATGACAGAACGACCGTCCGGGAATGCATGAAGCGGCCTATTATGCCACGGAAACGCCACGCCCCCGATAGCCAGCCATGCCGGGGGCGCTGCCGGAAGGCGACGGCGAAACGCCGGTGCCAGCGCGGATTGGCCGGATCCTATCGGCTACACTGCTTCCCCCATTCGTTACATTCGCTCCCGCCAGCGACCGCGCCGAACCGACAAGGACGTCCATGAACGCCTCGAACGCTACCGAAACCCGCCGCGCCGGCCCATTTCTGGGGGTTGCCCTGGCTTTCGCGGCGACGATGATCGGCACCACGCTGCCGACGCCGCTCTATCCGATCTACCAGCAACAGCTGGGTTTCTCGCAGTTGATGATCACGATCATCTTCGCCGTCTACGCCGCCGGCGTGATCGCGGCACTGCTGATCACCGGACGCTGGTCCGATCAGCTCGGGCGGCGACCGCTGCTGTTTGCCGGCCTGGCGGCGTCGATCCTCAGCGACCTGGTGTTCTGGCACGCCGACGGGCTGGGAATGATCCTGGCTGGGCGAGTGCTGTCGGGCGTCTCCGCCGGCATCTTCACCGGCACGGCGACCGTCGCCGTGATGGAGCTGGTGCCGGATTCGTGGCAGCGCGTCGGCACCCTCGTCGCCACCGCGGCCAACATGGGCGGTCTGGGCCTCGGGCCGATGCTGGCCGGCGTGCTGGCGGTGCTCTTCCCCATGCCGCTGGCGCTGCCCTATATCGTCCACCTGGTGCTCGCGCTGGTGGCGGTGGTCTGCATCTGGTGCGCGCCGGAAACCGTGAAGCGCCCCGAGCGGATTCGCCTGCGGGTGCAGAAACTCAAGGTGCCCGCCGAGGTGCGAGGCGTGTTCGTGCCGGCGGCCATCGCCGCCTTCGCCGGCTTCATGGTGTGCGGCTTCTTCACCGCGGTGACCCCCGCCTTTCTGGGCAAGGTGCTGGGCTATACCAATCATGCGTTGATCGGCTTCGTGGCCGGGCTTCTGTTCATTGCGTCCACGGTCGGCCAGATGCTCCAGGGGCGACTGCCCGAGTCGCGCCGCCTGCCGATCGGCTGCGCGGTGCTGTTCGTCGGCGTGCTTTTCGTCGCCTGGGGGATCGGCGCGGCGCAGCTGGCGGGATTCATCATCGGCGCGATCGTGGCCGGCATCGGCCAGGGCATCGCTTTCCGTGCCGGAATGGGCGCGGTGACGGCGGCCAGCCCCGACGAGCACAAGGCAGCCGTCGTCTCCACCTTCTTCTTCGTGGCCTATATCGCCATCTCGCTGCCGGTCGTGGGCATTGGCCTCGTCGGCAGCGTTCTCAGCCTCAAGACGACCGGGCTGCTGTTCAACCTGCTCGTCGCGGTGCTGTGCTGCGTGGCGCTGTGGCTGCTGCTGCGCCGGAACCGCCGCCAGGCGTCCGCCTAGGCGTGATGCGAAGCGAATGCCGGCGAGGCGGTCTCTGGTATCATGAGCGCCGATTCGCTCAACCGACTGCCAGGAGTTCCCGATGACCGCTTCGCCCGACACGCTTCGCATCCGCCGCCCCGACGACTGGCACCTGCACCTGCGTGACGGCGAGGTGCTCGAGACGGTGCTCCCCTACACCAGCCAGACCTTCGCCCGCGCCATCGTCATGCCCAACCTGGTGCCGCCGGTGACCACGATCGAAGCTGCCAGCGCCTACCGCGAGCGGATTCTGGCGGCGATTCCAGCCGGTCATGACTTCACCCCGCTGATGACCTGCTATCTCAACGAGAGCGTTTCCCGCGAGACGCTGGAACAGGGCCACGCCGACGGCCTGTTCACCGCGGCCAAACTCTACCCGGCCAACGCCACCACCAATTCCCAGCACGGCGTCAAGCGCATCACCGACGTCTATCCGCTGCTGGAAGTGATGCAGCGCATCGGCATGCCGCTGCTGATCCATGGCGAGGTCACCCGGGGCGAGATCGACATCTTCGATCGCGAGAAGCATTTCATCGACGAGGTGATGACCGACATCCGCCGCCAGTTCCCCGAGCTGAAGGTGGTCTTCGAGCACATCACCACCAAGGAAGCGGCCCAGTTCGTACTGGAAGGCGACGAGTTCCTGGGCGCCACGCTGACGCCACAGCACCTGGCCCAGAACCGCAACGACATGCTGGTCGGCGGCATCCGCCCGCACCTCTACTGCCTGCCGATCCTCAAGCGTCAGGAGCACCAGCAGGCGCTGCGAAAGGCCGTCGCCAGCGGACACCCGCGCTTCTTCCTCGGCACCGATTCCGCGCCCCACGTCACCGCCGCCAAGGAGACATCCTGCGGCTGCGCCGGCGTGTTCAACGCCGAAGCCGCGCTCTCGGTCTATGCCGACGTGTTCGAGCAGGAAGGTGCGCTCCAGCACTTCGAAGCCTTCTGTTCCGAGAACGGCCCGCGCTTCTACGACCTGCCGCTCAACGAAGGCACGGCTACGCTGACGCGCCGACCCACACCTGTCGCCGAGTCGGTCGGCGAAGGCGACAACACTTTCGTACCGTATCAGGCCGGCGAATCGCTGAGCTGGTCGGTGGAGGTGGAGGCATGACCAGAGATCTGCTGAGCATTGGCCTGGCGCAGTTCGGCTCGGTCGCCGGCGATTTCGAGGCCAACTTGGCGCGCCATCTCGTCGTTATTGAGTCCGCAGCCAGTGCCGGCGTCACGCTGCTGGTCTTTCCCGAACTCTCGTTAATAGGCTACGAGCCCGCACTCGTGGCAGAGCTTGCGTTCGCGCCGGAGGATCCGCGTCTGGTGCCGCTCGTCGACGCGGCGGTGCGCCATCGCGTCGGTATCGTTGTCGGTCTACCGCTGGCAGGTGTCGAACGCCCCCGCGCAGGCGCGCTGATCGTCTCTCCCAACGGCGAGGTCTCGACCTATGCCAAGCGGCATCTCCATCCGGGGGAAGAGGCGGTCTTCGAGCCCGGTACGGAGTACTGCCTGCTGGATTTCAACAATGAGCGAGTCGCCATCGCTATCTGCGCCGATACCAATGCACCCGAACATGCCGAGCAGTACGCCGAGCTCGGTGCCACGGTCTATCTCGCTGGCGTATTGATCACGGCGGGCGGCTACGCCGCCGATACCGAGCAGATGGCTCAAACCGCCGAGCGTCACGGCATGCTGGTGGGTATGGCCAACCACAATGCCGTTTCCGGCGGCATGGCGGCCATTGGTAAAAGCGGCTTCTGGACAGCGAAAGGCGTCTTGGCGGCAGCCGATGAGCGCGATGCGCTGGTGATTGCCACTCGCCAGTCCGATGGCTGGCATGGGCAGCTCCACCTACTCGCCCTCACCGATTAGAACGACACGCCTGCCTTAAGCATGACCTTGCGGTTGTTTACCTGGCAGTCACGCTAGATGTTCCAGCCCAGGCTCTTACCAACGGCCTGGAAGAGATCGAGAGCTACGGCGAAGCGACAGGATGCTATCTATGTCCTTCACTGCTTCCAGAAGAAAACCGAGAAGACGGCTCCCAAGGATCTGGCGCTAGGCAAGCAACGATTCAAAGAGCTGCCGCCCGAGCCCCCGAAAAGCCGAAAGTAGAGGCTACGTCTGTTGACGTACTTGTCTTCAACTGGCGAACAGCAGCATGAAAGTGAGGACAGAGACATGGCCAACGAGCGTTTCGCAAGCATTTGGGATGCTATCGAGGACACCCCCGAGGAAGCGGCAAACATGCGTCTGCGGTCCAAGCTGATGATGATTCTTGGCGAACGGGTAAAAAGCTGGAACGTAAGCCAGGCCGAAGCTGGCTGCCGCCTGGGGCTGACTCAGCCTCGCGTCAATGATTTGCTGAAGGGCCGAATCAGCAAGTTCAGTCTTGATGCGCTGGTTAACCTCTCCACGCATGCGCATTACCGGATCGATATTAGCGTCGTGGAAGACGAAACCGCACCAGCATGAGGCGAAGGACAAGCTCATGGTTATGGCCGGAATGACTTGCAAGCTCCTGAGCCGGGCGTCGGACATGAATTCCGGCGACCTCCTTGACTCCGTGCAATCAGGCACGCTTTAGACGCTGTTCGATAATGGGCAATACGGCATCGCGGGTCAGCGCGGCAAGTGGAAGGCTCCTGGCCTGTTCCAAAGTCGCCCAGCAGACCTCCTCGATTTCCGCAGCGGCGGCAACGTTGCCTTCGATCGTTGCCCAGAAAAGATGGGCTTCGACGAAACATCCGCCTCGTTGGCCGCTTCGGCGCTGGCTTCGACGGGGTCTTCCCAATTCGTGAGCGTCACGCCGAGTTCTTCGCTGACTTCCCGAGCGAGCGCCTCCGCTGGTGTCTCGCCTGTGTCGATCTTGCCGCCGGCTTGCATGAAATAACGACTGCCACGCTTGCGCACAAGCAGCAGGCGCG
This sequence comes from Salinicola sp. 4072, assembly GCF_036663415.1. Lineage (NCBI taxonomy): Bacteria > Pseudomonadati > Pseudomonadota > Gammaproteobacteria > Oceanospirillales > Halomonadaceae > Salinicola > Salinicola sp. 4072. The sequence continues at coordinate 80,435 of NZ_JAXOVV010000020.1, forward strand.
CTTCGTCATCGACGATAATGGCGGCGGCGATCTTCAGGGTATGGGATGACAAAGGTCAGGCTCCGTATCAGGTTTGTCGCTGGTAGGCGGTGACTTGCGATGAGAACGACGACAAGTCGGCAGGCGTAAACGCCCGAATCGTCCATTTCTCTGTGCCTTCCGGGGCGATCCATAGCGGCACGGCGTTGGCGGAGCGGGGGCCGGCAGGCGTGCCGTGGGTCAACCAGCGCACGGCGCGCACCAGCCCGGAGTGGCCGACGATCAGCGGGGTGTCGGCTTCCTCGAGCAGCGCGTTGAGCGTATCGGCGATGCGCTCGACGAACGCCTCCCAGGACTCGCCGCCTGCCGGGGTGCTCATGTAGGGAATGGCTTCCGGAATCGCCTGACCCTCCAGCTCGCCCCAGTGGCGCTCCATCAGCCCGTCGACGACACGATCCGGCGCGCGGCCCAGTGCCAGTTCGGCGGTGCGGTAGGCGCGCTGCAGCGGACTCGCGGCCACCAGCGACCAGTCGATATCGCCCAGTAGCGCCCGCGCACGCCGGGCTTCTTCCTCTCCCTGCGGCGTCAGCGCCACATCGTGCTGGCCGCCGATCCGGCGTTCGAGATTGCGCGTGCTCTGGCCGTGGCGGAGGAAGACGAAGGGGCGGCGGATCAGGACGGGCATGACGGTTCCTTTGGCATGACGGTTGTTTTGGCACGGGCGGCACGGCATGACGCCGAACGGGTGGATCGCGGTTCTCGTCGGTTCGTCGGGCGATGATTTGCCGGCTATGGGGTTTTACGGTAACACTGCGGGTTCGCCAATCGTCATACAACACGATCTTCAGACGATACGATATTCATATAACACGATCTGCACACGACAACCGTCGGATCGGATGACGGCCGGATTTCATCACCTCAGGTCAGTAGGCGATCCGGCCCTCCATGATCCCATCACCGCGAACCGCGCGCGAGGAGCCCCATGTCCACCGCTCTCGATATCCATATCTATACCGACCCCGATTTCCGGCAGTCCAAGGACTTCGCCGACGAGCGCGTCTTCGGCATTCTGAACGAGTTCGCGGGGCTGTCGTCGCGGATCGCGCTGAGCTTCAGCCACGACGAGGCCGCCCTCAATGCCGCGCTGGCGACGGCGGAGGTGCTGATTCTGGTCGGGGCGCTGGATATCGCCGACGTCGCCGCGCGGGCGCCCAAACTGCGCTGGATCCATATCACCAGCGCGGGAGTGGACCGGGTGCCGCTGGATCGTCTGCCGGACCATGTGCTGGTCACCAACGCCAAGGGCAACCACGAGGCGCGGGCCCGCGAGTTCTCGATGACCGCGCTGCTGATGCTCAACAACCGGTTGCCGGATTTCGTCACCCAGCAGCGCGAGAAGCACTGGGAGCAGACCGCGATCGAACCCATCGACGGCAAGACGGTGGTGATCCTGGGCATGGGTGCGCTGGGCAGCGCGGCGGCCGAGGCGGCCAAGCGGCTTGAGCTGAAGGTGATCGGCGTCAGCCGTTCGGGCAAGCCGCATCCGCTCGCCGATGTCAGCCTGCCGCAGAGCCGGTTGAAGGACGCGCTGGCCGACGCCGACTTCCTGCTGATCACGCTGCCGCTGACGCCGGAGACCCGCAACGTGGTCGGCGAGGCGGAACTGGCGGCGATGCCCGCCCGTGGCGGCGTGATCAACATCGGTCGCGGCCCGGTGCTGGATGTCGCGGCGTTGGCGAAACGGCTGGAAGCCGGGCAACTGCGCGGCGCCGTGCTGGATGTCTTCCCCCAGGAGCCGCTGGCCGCGGACTCGCCCTACTGGACCACGCGCAGCCTGATCGTCACGCCGCACAGCGGGCTCTACGACGCCGATTACGTGCCGCGCTGCCTGCGCTTCTTCTTCGCCAACGTCGAGCGTTACCTCGATGACGAACCGCTGCAGAATCGGGTCGATACGGCGCTGGGCTACTGATCGAAATCGAAGCTTCGCTCACACCGTCTGCCACAGCATCGGGTCCGGGTTGCCCAGCGTCTCGGCGATGATGTCCAGCGCACAATCCAGCGCCTCCCGACTTTCGGCGGCGCTGATGCAGATGCGGATCGCCTGCGGCGCCGCGACATTGCCGAGACAGAAGCTTTCCGCACTGCTGACGGTGACCCGGCGTACCTCGAGCTGTTCGACCACATGGCTGGTGCGCAGCTCGCCGGGCAACGGCAGCCATAGATAGAAGCCGCCGCGCTGACCGCGCGGCTTGAACCTTCCCAGCTTCTGCATGGCGTGATCGAAGCGCCATGCCAGCTCCTCTCGCTGCCACGCCAGCAGGGCGGCGGCATCGCCACTGGCGATCCAGTGGCAGACCAGCGAGGTCATCAACGGTGGCGGCATCCAGCTCTGGGCACGAAGGGCGGCGGTCAAGCGGCCGTGCAACGCTTTGGGCGCACGCAGGGCGCCGACACGCAGGCCGCCACCCAGCAGCTTGGCGACCGAGAACAGCGTTACGGTGCGCTCTGGCGCCAACTGGTAGAGCGGCGTCGCGGGTTCGGTATGCGGGTGCTGGTAGACCTCGTCCTCGATCAGCCAGAACTGCCGCTCCCGCGCCAATGTCACGAGATCTCGACGGCGTGATTCGCTGAGCCGTGCGGTAGTCGGGTTATGGCAATCCGGCATCACGTAGAGCGCGCGAAACGGCTGCTGGTCGAAGGCTCTGGCCAGGGCGTCGATATCGATGCCTTCCTCGTCATGGGGAATCGCCACACTCTTGAGCGAGAGCTGCTGCAGCGCGCTGATCAGACCAGGGTAGGTCAGGCGTTCGGCGGCCAGCCGTTCGCCCGGCGCCAGCAGCGCGCTAAGGCTGAGATAGATGCCGTGCATTCCGCCCTGATCGATCAGCAGCTCGTCCGCCGAGACCGGCCGGCCAGACTGGGTGAGCCAGTCGGCGAAGATCTCCCGCTGGCCCGTCTGGCCCTGCTCCGGCTGGTAGTCGATCGCCGCACGCAGGCTGGCAGGATCGTGCTGGATCGCCTGCATTGCCCGCCCTAGTGCGGCCTCGCGCTCGGGATGCGCAGGCGGCAGCGACAGGCTGAGATCGATCATGTCGCTCTCGGGCGGGGTCTGTCGGACATGATTGAAGGGCTCGGTCCGCGGCTGACTGTCGCGCACGTAGGTGCCGCTGCCGACTCTTGCGCTGACGATACCTCGCTGTTCGGCAAGCGCGTAGGCGCGTGTGATCGTACCGACGGTGACGCCGAGCGCGTCCGCCAGCCGGCGCTGGGGCGGTAGCTTGGCGCCCGCCGGCAGTTCGCCGCTGGCCGTGGCGGCGGCGATGGCATCGGCCAGTTCGCGATAGCGCGGACCCTGACCGGGGAGTGTAGGTATCCAGATTGTCATGGTGACAAAAATCGAGTTGACCGAAGAAACGGTGGGTTTATGCTCGGATTGTTCGGAAGATTAATCGCTGTGTCAATAAATTGAACCCATACAATTTTGGAAAACGACTTCCTGGAGAGGTATCCGATGTCTACCGTGCTGACGTTCCGCGAACTGCCCTACGCCCGTGAAAACCTGGCGACCGTGTTGTCAACGACAGGGGCGATTGGCGACGACGGTGTGGTGGTCACGGATGCCACGCTGTTCTATCCCCACGGTGGCGGCCAGCCGGGCGATCAGGGTGTGTTCATCACCGCCGACGGCCGTACCCTGGCGGTGCGCGATACGCGCAAAGGCGACAATGGCGAGGTGCATCATCTGCTCGATCCGGCGGATGCACGGGAATACCGGCTGGAAGTCGGCCAGAGCGTCACCCAGCAGATCGACTGGGCGCGGCGCCATGCCCACATGCGCATGCACACCGCGCTGCATCTGCTCTCCGTGGTCGTGCCCCATGGCGTGACCGGCGGCAGCATCGGCGCCGAGCGTGGCCGGCTCGATTTCGACCTGGGCGACGCCAGCTTCGATAAGGACGAGCTGACCGAACGCCTCAACGCCCTGATTGCCGCCGACTATCCGGTCACCAGCGAATGGATCAGCGAAGCGGAGCTCGATGCCCGGCCCGAGCTGGTCAAGACGATGTCGGTGGCACCGCCCCGTGGCGCCGGCGAGATCCGCATGGTTCGCATCGGTGATGTCGACTACCAGCCCTGCGGCGGCACGCACGTCGCCTCGACCGCCGAGATCGGCGCGATCCAGGTCGCCAGCATCAAGAATCGCGGCGCGCGAAATCGCCGCTTCACGCTGACCTGGGCGGAAACGCCAGGGGGTGGTAAATGACCTCGCTGGCCTGGTGGTTCTCGGTGGCGCTGTTCTCGATTTCGATGTCCGGCACGCCCGGCCCCAACAACGTGATGCTGACCGCGTCCGGCGCGCTATACGGCTATCGCCGCACGCTGCCGCATATCTTCGGCATCATGGCGGGCTGTTTCGTGCTGTTCATGGCCGTGGCGCTGGGCCTCGGCGTGCTGTTCGAGCGCTTCCCGGTCGTGCAGCAGGCGCTCAGGATCGTCGGTGCCGTCTATCTGCTCTATCTGGCATGGAAGATCGCCACCGCGCCACCGCCGGACTTGGCAGCCAGAGAAGGGGCACGACCGCTGACCGCCTGGCAGGCGGCGGTGTTCCAGTTCGTCAATCCTAAGGCATGGGTGATGGGCATCGCGCTGATCGCCGGCTTCATGCCGAGCGATGGTTCCCTGCTGGTCAATGCCGCGATCCTGTCGCTGTTCATGGAGCTGATCGCCTTTCCCTGCATCTCGCTCTGGGCCGGCTTCGGCATGGCGATCGGCAGACGATTGAAGACACCCCGCGCCTGGCGCGTCTTCAACGGCGTGATGGGGCTGGCGACCGCTGCCTGCGTGGGCTTCATTCTGAGCTGAGGCTGAAAGCCACGATTCAGCCAAGATTCGCGGCTAGAACGACGAGCCCGGCTGGCGCAGAAACTCGACCTCTTCCGGCGTCGACTCCCGCCCTACGCTCTGTCTGAAAAATAGACCCGTAAACAGCGCTCGATGCAGGCCAGCGTGACCATGGCACGGTAACTTTTTGCCAGCTTGTCGTAGCGAGTACAAAGTCGCCGCTTTTCCTTCATCCAGCCAAATA
>NZ_JAXOVV010000021.1:0-80817 GCF_036663415.1 Salinicola sp. 4072
GAACACGCGGCCGCGCAAGACGCTCGACTGGCGCACGCCGCTGGAAGTCTACGCCGAGGTGCTCAAGAAATCGGTCGCTGGACCGAGCACCCTTCAATAGCGTTGCGCTTGGAACTTGAGACCGCCTTACGCAGCCTCCAACTTCAGCCGCAACATGTTCGAGGATCTCGATTACCAGTTCATGCTGTTCTTCGATCGGCAAGCCAATCTTCGCTGGGTCGCCGGCATCGACCCGGCCAGCGATCGATACGATTCCTGCCCTGGTCAAAGCGATGCCTGCGCCTGGGCAAAATCTTATGCCGACAAGCTGAGGCCACTACTCGGATCGGCTAATCAGCACGCCAGCACGCATCTGGAGCGCCAAGGGAGCCGGCTATATTACGCGGCCATTCATCCCATTTTCCGCACGGACGAGAGTGGCCCGATGCAGGGCTGGCTTGTCCAGATCCAGTTCCTCGATGACCAATGGCAAGCGCGAATGGCGATGCAGACGGGTCGGGAAGTCGATGTCCTGCCCTTACCGCCTGCCGAAGTGCCACCCGAACTACAAATCACCCCCACCGGGGATGGACGCATCCACGTCACGAAAACGCTATCGCTCAATCCTCGAGATGCGCCCACCCTGCTGAGCACCTATTTGCCGCGAGATGCCTTTCTGGAGCGCATGGCCACCGTTCGTTACGCGCAGTGGTGGACAGCCGGCCTCCTGCTGACGGTCATCGCACTCGTTCTGTTACTGCTGGAAATCGTGGTATTGCGCCCGCTCCGCCAGCTCGCGACCTTTACCCAACAGGCCAAGCAGGACGCCACGCAGGCCGAGCTGCCGGAACGGCTTCAGCATCGCCAGGATGAAATCGGCGCGCTGTCGCGTGAGTTCCTGCATCTGATCCAGCATCAGCGACACCGGACGTCCCAACTGCTCAACCTATCACAGACGGACCATTTGACGGGATTGGCCAATCGCCGACTGTTCGATGAACGATTGAATGGCTTGATGGATGCGTCGCAGCCCCCCGTACCGGTCGCTGGCATACTGCTCGATATCGACTACTTCAAGAATTACAACGATTTCTACGGCCATCCGGCAGGCGACCGCTGCCTGACCCGCCTGGCCAAGTGTCTCCAGCGAACCGTGCGCCAGCAGGCAGGCGATCGGTCGCTTCTTGCACGCGTTGGCGGCGAAGAGTTCGCCGTCATCCTGCCGGGCACCTCGCCCAGCCGCGTCGCGCAACTTGCTGACGCGTTGTGCAGCGCGGTCGCGCAGATGAAATTGCCGAACGACAAGTCCCGCCTGGGTATTGTCACGGTCAGCGTGGGCGCGGCGATCTGCGCCATCGACGAGCTCTCTCCGGCGACACTGATGGCACGATGCGATGCCGCGCTCTACCGCGCCAAACAGCGAGGCCGCAACCGGATCGAATGCGATCTCGGAAAGGCTTCTCGAAGCCATGCGGAGGAGCGTTTATAATGCCGGCCTCTTTGAACCGGGAGCCACCGCTTGTCCCGACGTTTCGGAAACAACATGGCCACCACGATTACCGCCGAACGCATCGATGCCGAACTGCCGCAGACCCAGTGCGGCAAGTGTGGCCATGATGGCTGCCGCCCCTACGCAGAAGCGATCGTCGAGGGCGAGGCGATCAACCGTTGCCCGCCCGGCGGCGAGGTCACACGAGACCGGCTGGCGAAGCTGACCGGCCAACCGCCTCTCGAACTGATCGAGCCCGCGCAGACGCCGCTACTGGCCGTCATCCGCGAAGCCGAATGCATCGGCTGCACCAAGTGCATCCAGGCCTGCCCCGTCGACGCCATACTCGGCGCCGCCAAACAGATGCACACGGTGATCGAGTCCGAGTGCACCGGCTGCGAGCTCTGCGTTGCGCCTTGCCCGGTCGACTGTATCGATCTCGTCGAACACCCGCAGTGGGCCGGAGCCGAAAACGAGGTCGAGCAGCAGCGCTATCTCGACTGGCGTGCCGGGAACGGCCGCCAACGCTTCGAGGCGCGCAAGCGCCGACTGGCAGTCAAGGCCGAAGAGAAGCGTCGCCGGCGGGAACGCCGTGCTGCCGCGGCGCGCGCACCGGCCGAATCCCCGACCGAGACGCAATCGCAGCACGCCGCGGTCGACGCCACGGTACTGAAAGCGCAGAGAGCGACGCTCACGGCTCGCCGGAAGCGCCTGCAGCGGCAGTTGGACAAGGCCGACGAGACCCAGCGTCTGGCCCTGCTCGAGCGACTGGCCGGATTCGACGACCAGCTCGCTGCCATCGATTGCCAGCTCGAGTCGGCGTCATCGCCTCGCGAAAGCGCCACTCCCGCTCATCGGCATATTGCGGTGGCAGCGGCAGAGCAGGCGATGCGCAAGGCGCGTCAGGAACTCGCCCATTTCCAGCGTCAGGGCGATCAGGCCGGCGTCGCGCAGGCGCAGGAAAAGATTCGCGAGTCGGAGCGGCTTCTTTCCCTTGCCTACCAACCCCCGGCCACTTCGCCTGCCGACAGCGCTGGCGACGACCACGGAACGACGTCATGAACGCCACCAAGCGAGAACAGATTTTTGCCCGCCTCAAGGCCAACAACCCAAATCCGACCACCGAGTTGAACTGGTCGACGCCCTTCGAGCTGCTGGCAGCGGTATTACTGTCGGCGCAGGCGACGGATGTGGGCGTCAACAAGGCGACGGCGAAGTTGTTTCCGGTGGCGAATACCCCGCAGGCGATCATCGATCTCGGCATCGACGGTCTGAAAGATCACATCAAGACCATCGGCCTCTACAACACCAAGGCCGAGAACCTGATGAAGACCTGCCATATCCTGGTCGATCAGTACGACGGGGACATTCCACGCACACGGGAAGGGCTGGAGGCGCTCCCCGGCGTCGGCCGCAAGACTGCCAACGTCATTCTGAACACGGCGTTCGGCGAGCTGACCATGGCGGTCGATACGCATATCTTTCGCGTCGCCAACCGGACGCGGATCGCCAAGGGCAAGAACGTGCTGGAAGTCGAGCAGAAACTGATGCGTTTCGTGCCTCGCGACTATCTGAAGGACGCCCATCACTGGCTGATTCTGCACGGGCGCTATACTTGCCTGGCACGCAAGCCACGCTGCGGGAGCTGCGTGATAGAGGATCTCTGTGAATACCCCGACAAGATCGATATCGCCTGACAGGGGTCAGATCAGACGATAACGATCGGGCACTCAGGAAGCAGGAAATCAGGGGCTGGATTCGGGCTCCTGCGCGGTCTCTTCATCCGCCCGCTTCCGCGTCGGCACCGCATCTTCACCGCTGGATTCCGGCGCGGCGGGCGCGGTTTCCGGTAAATGGCTACCGTCGCCCCCGTCAGTGCTGTTTGATGCATCGACATGGCTGGATGTCGCTGTTTTCTCTTGCGGTGTCTCGACACGCATTTCCGTCGCGCCGTCGCGACTGTAGACGACTTTACGTGTGCCACCGTCACAGCTTCCCACGACTTCGGCACCGGCAAAGCGTTCGCCTTCCCTGACGATATCGTTTTCCACCTGGGCATTATCGACGATCTCGAGCAGAAAATGCCGCGCGCCATTATCTCGGATCGTCTGATCGATCTGCGCCTTCAGGCGCTCGCAGGCCAGGCGGGTTTCCGGCTGCTCGTCGAACCGGGAATCCCCCGGCTGGGTCTGCGCCCAGGCGAGAGATGACGCTAGACCGACACTACCCAAACCCGCCACCATAGCCATTTTCCAGCGACAGACACGCATAGAAACTCCTCAACCCATTGCGTCGCGAGATTGGCGAGCCGTCTTGCCAATTCTCGCGCGAGCGATACCAAGCCACGCGTGACCCGCCTCGATAATCCGCTACCGAGACACCTCACAACCGGAACTCCCCTCCCTTCTCGATCGCGCGCCGATAGGCCGAGCGATCGCGCATATTCTGTAGCACTTGCCGAATGTTGGGATAATGTAACAAATCGGCACGACTTTCCGCAGCCAGTAGCGGAAAGCTCATCTGGATGTCCGCCGCGCTGAAGTCGTCCCCCGCGAACCAGGCAGTCTGCCGCAGTTCGCTTTCCCAGTAATCGAGATGCTGGCGAAGCTGCGGATCGAGAAATTTTCGATGAACCCCATTAGCCAGCAACTTGCCGACCGGACGAAGGATGGCGGGCACCGGCGGCCTCCCCAGTCTCGAGAACACCAGCCTCATCACCAGCAGCGGCATCGCCGAACCTTCGGCATAGTGGAGCCAATGAATATAGCGCAGATGCTCTGGCGTCCCCGCATCCGGGACCAGGGCTTCGCCACCGTAGCGAGCAACGAGATATTCGATGATCGCGCCGGATTCCGCCACCGTATGGGCATCGTCGGTGATCACTGGCGACTTGCCCAATGGATGGACCTTCTTCAGCGCATCGGGCGCCAACAGGGTTTCGGGATCCCGGCAATACGTTTGAATTTCATACTCGATTCCCAACTCTTCGAGCAACCAGAGAATTCGCTGCGAGCGGGAGTTTTCGAGATGATGCACGGTGATCATGGGCTGGCTTCCTTGCCGGCGATTCGAACGCTTCCAATCCCCCCGCTTTTCGATCCGGGGTCCACTAACCATAGGAAGTTATCGTTGACATCGCCATTCGCAAAAACGGCGCCGTAATGGCGCCGTCGTCGAGAACGTTTCGATCGCTCTCAATGCTGCTGGTCGAACATCTCGTCGCCGACATCATCGATGTAACGCTGACTCTTGGCGATCGTCAGTTCGACACAGGCGTCTTCGCCGGGCACCACATCGGAACGCTCGAAGCGACGCTCCCGTGTTTCCCCGCCTTCGACGGGCTTGCGAATCCAGCCGCTGACCCGATGCTGTCCCCCGGCGTCCTGGGGGTCGGGGACGATCAGGAACCCCTTGTACTCGACCGGTTCCCGCTCTTTCTTCGGCGCAGCGGGCTTGGCATCACCGCCGCCCAGCCATCCGGAAAACAACTTCTTCAGCATGCGTTCCTCCCGCGGCCGCGCTCTGATAGAGGGTGACTCTCCAAGAGCTGCGGCCGCTGATGCTCAGTTGGCGGAGCGGCCCTTGCCCGCCGCAATGCGCAGGCGCAGTGCGTTGAGCTTGATGAAGCCTTCGGCATCTTTCTGGTCGTAGGCGCCGGCGTCGTCTTCGAACGTGGCGATCGACTCGTCGAACAGCGACTGCTCGGATTGACGACCCACGACCACGGCGCTGCCCTTGTAGAGCTTCATGCGCACGACACCGTTGACGAACGTCTGCGTCTCGTCGATCGCGGCCTGCAGCATGCGACGCTCCGGACTCCACCAGTAGCCGTTGTAGATCGTCTTGGCGTACTTCGGCATCAGTTCGTCTTTTAGATGTGCCGCTTCGCGGTCCAGCGTGATCGACTCGATCGCCCGATGGGCGCGCAGCATGATGGTGCCTCCCGGCGTCTCGTAACAGCCGCGCGACTTCATGCCGACGTAGCGGTTCTCGACGATATCGAGACGGCCGATGCCGTTGTCGCCGCCCAGCTTGTTGAGCTTGGCCAGCACTTCGTGAGGCTTCAGGGATTCGCCATCGATCGCGACGATATCGCCCTTCTCGTAGGTGAGCTCGATATAGGTCGGCTCGTCCGGCGCGGCCTCCGGAGAAACGCTCCAGCGCCACATGTCCTCTTCGGCTTCGGCCCACGGATCCTCGAGAATGCCGCCCTCATAGGAGATGTGCAGCAGGTTGGCATCCATCGAGTACGGCGACTTCTTCTTGCTCTTGGAGAAGTCGACCGGAATGTCGTTCTCCTCGCAGTAGGCCATCAGCTTCTCGCGGGAGTTGAGATCCCACTCCCGCCACGGGGCGATGACCTTGACGCCCGGCTTCAGCGCGTAGGCGCCCAGTTCGAAGCGAACCTGATCGTTGCCCTTGCCGGTGGCACCGTGGGAAATGGCATCGGCGCCGGTTTCGTTGGCGATCTCGATCAGGCGCTTGGCGATCAACGGCCGGGCGATGGAAGTCCCGAGCAGATACTCGCCCTCGTAGATCGTGTTGGCGCGAAACATCGGATAGACGTAGTCACGCACGAACTCTTCTCGCAGGTCCTCGATGTAGATCTCCTTGACCCCGAGTGCCTGCGCCTTGGCTCGCGCCGGTTCGACCTCTTCGCCCTGGCCGATATCGGCGGTGAAGGTAACCACTTCGCAAGCATAGGTTTCCTGCAGCCACTTCACGATCACGGAAGTGTCAAGGCCGCCGGAATAGGCGAGGACGACCTTCTTGACATCGGACATGCGACAGCTCCTTAGCAAAATTGCCTTGATGGACAAGGTTTCGTTGGCATACGGCGGTCTTCGACCGGGCACAGTCTATGACCAAACATAAAGTGGATTATAACGCCCCGGGCCGGCGGGTAACACCGAGCGGCGGGACGCCAATGGCCGAAACTGCTAGACTCTACGCGGTTGCCAGCCCGGAGCGGTACCCGATCACGATGCGGTGCGCCGCGCGTATCCGCTCCTGTCGAGCCGGCGACATTCATCACGAGTTCATCATCCTTGCATCAAGGGAACGGGAGTCATTGCATGTCGGACGCCAGCACGAGGGAGCTGATGGCGCAGCGTTTTCGCGGGTATCTCCCGGTGGTGGTAGATATCGAGACCGGCGGATTCAATTCGGCCACGGACGCCCTACTGGAAATCGCCGCCGTGCCGCTGACGATGGACGAACAGGGTAATCTGCTGCCGCTCGATACGATCGCCTTCCACGTCGAGCCCTTCGAAGGCGCCAACATCGAACAGTCGGCCCTGGACTTTACCGGCATCGACCCATCCAGCGCCTTCCGCAAGCAGATCGCGGTGAGCGAGCGCGAAGCCCTGGATGGCATCTTCAAGCCGATTCGCAAGACCATCAAGTCCCACGACTGCACGCGCGCGATCCTGGTCGGCCACAATGCCTCCTTCGACCAGGGCTTCCTCAACGCCGCGGTCAATCGCTGCAATATCAAGCGCAATCCCTTCCACCCGTTTTCCAGTTTCGATACCGCCACGCTCTCGGCGCTGGCGTATGGACAGACCGTACTGGCGCGGGCCTGTCAGGCTGCCGGGATCGACTTCGACAACTCCTCGGCGCACTCGGCGAGTTACGACACCGAGCGCACGGCCGAACTCTTCTGCGCCATCATCAACCGCTTCAAGGATCTCGGCGGCTGGAATCTCGCCATGAAGGAACAGGGATTCGACGACATCTGAACGACGGAACGAAAAGCGCCCCGTCGTGACGGGGCGTTTCGTTGACGATGCTGCAATCTGGCTCAGCTATCGCTGGAGGCCTCGGCCGCCTTGGCTGCAGCCGCCTTGACCATGGGCTCCAGCTCACCGTTCTGATACATCTCGACGATGATATCGCAGCCGCCGACCAGCTCGCCTTCGATCCAAAGCTGGGGGAACGTCGGCCAGCTGGCGTACTTCGGCAGCTCGGCACGGATGTCCGGGTTATCCAGGATATTGACGAATGCAAACTTCTCGCCGCAAGCCATCAGCGCCTGAACCGCTTGCGCTGAGAAACCGCACTGCGGCAACTGGGGCGATCCTTTCATGTAGAGCAGAATGGCGTTGTCACTGATCTGCTGCTTGATCGCTTCGATGGTATCGCTCATGAGACGTCCTATAGCGGGAAGAGAAGACCGATATCGACTCTTCGCGTGTACGCGAGTGTGAATGACCGTGCCTCCATTCTACTGATGACACCGGCTGAAAACACCCCCGTTGCCTGGTGAAGCTTCCCTTATGCCGTTGCGCCGCCCGCGGGGGCTGGTTAGGATGATTGGCTTTCGCACGGATCGGCCAAGGCTTTAGAAAACGCACAACTGGCCGATCACGGCGCCGTCTCGCCAGACGCCTTCGCAAGCGTTTGGGACGCGGCGCTTTTTTCGTTGTTTTCCGAGTCGACCGCGTGGATAGCCTGCGATTGCGGCCGACGATCTCGATTTCGCCGTGCGGCGCGCCTGGATATTGCCGCATGCCTTGTGCCAAAGCCACGACAGGAATTCGCTCATGAGCGCACGCCATTTTCTGACCCTGCTGGATCTCTCCGCCGAGGAGCTCGACTATCTGATTCAGCGCGGTATCACGATCAAGAACCGCCTGAAGACGAACGGCCCGACCTACACGCCGTTCAGCAATCGCACGCTGGCGATGATCTTCGAGAAGTCTTCGACGCGAACGCGTGTATCGTTCGAGACCGCGATGGCGCAGTTCGGCGGCCATGCGCTGTTCTTGTCATCGCGCGATACCCAGCTCGGGCGCGGCGAGCCGATCGGCGACACGGCCCGGGTGCTGTCGGAAATGGTCGATGCAGTAATGATCCGGACCTTCTCCCATGCCGGCCTCGAGGAGTTCGCCGCTGCCAGCTCGGTCCCGGTAATCAACGCCCTCACCGACGACTATCACCCCTGCCAACTGCTGGCCGACGTGATGACCTGGACCGAATGCCGCGGGCCGGTCAAGGGCAAGACCGCCGTGTGGGTGGGTGACGGCAACAACATGTGCCATTCGTGGATCAACGCCGCGCGCCAGTTCGATTTCCAGCTGCGCATCTGCTGCCCCGAGGGCTACGAGCCGCGTCAGGACATCCTCGACGCCGCCGGTGAGCACGCCGTCATCGTACGCGACCCGGCCGAAGCGGTTCGCGGCGCCGATCTGGTGACCACGGACGTCTGGGCCTCGATGGGGCAGGAGGAAGAGCAGGCCAAGCGAGAGCGGGATTTCGCCGGCTTCCAGGTCACCGAAGCGCTGCTGGATCAGGCCTCAGACGATACGATCTTCCTCCACTGCCTGCCGGCGCACCGAGGCGAAGAGATCAGCACGACGCTGCTCGACGATCCCCGCGCCGTGGTCTGGCAGGAAGCCGGCAACCGGCTCCACGCACAGAAGGCACTGATCGAATTTCTGCTGCTGGGTCAGGTCGACTGACGGTTGCCGGGCGAAGCGCAATGGGCCGCGATCCGAGACAGGTTCGCGGCCTTCTTCTTTCCGCTCTACTCAAACCCCGCCTCGAGACTCGGCTCCCTGCGCGACTGGCGCCGTGCCCGGCGACCTAGCCCGATGTTCACCGCCGTCACGATGAGCGCCAGTAGCCCGGCCGCGATCAGCGCCTGACCGATATCCCCGGTCAGCGCGGATTGCCCCAGCACCACGAAGGCTACGCCGTAAGGGCCGGTGGTCAACAAGGCAACGCTCAGGTAGATCGACAGCGGGACGCCGGCAATTCCCAGCGCATAGTGCTTGAGAAACATCGGGACACCGGGAACGAGCTTGATCAGGAACGTGACGCGCCAGGCATTTTGGCGCGCATCGTCCAGTCCTGCCAGCGCCGGAAAACGCCGCTCGATGGAGGCGCGGAGAACCGGCCGCAGTTGGCCCCTGGCGATCGTGTAGCAGAGCAACAGGTTGAGCAGCGTTGCCACTGCCGAGAACATCAGCCCGCCCGGCACGCCAAAGCGCAATCCGGCGAGAATGTAGAAAGGCGTCATCGGAATTCCCAGCGCCGGCAAGCCCGCCATGGCGATCAACAGCGCCAACGGATGCAGCGTCTTGAGCACTTCCCGCGGAACACCGCCCCAGCCAACGAGACCTGCAACGAGCAACACCAGGGTGAGGAACACGATCCACCGCCGCCGCAGGCGAGCGCGCCTCGGCAATAGGATAGAGTCGGCATGAAATCGATCGGGGGCAGCGTGTCGCATGCCCCCGATCTAAACCGATCACCGTGACCGGATGATGACAGCCCGGCCGAACCGATGCCTATTCCAGGTTATCGAGCCCTTTTTCGGCCATGGCGACGGCGCGAAACAGCGCGCGGCGCTTGTTGAGCGTCTCGTGCCATTCGTCGTCGGGATCCGAGTCGGCGACGATGCCGCCACCGGCCTGCACGTGGAGCTCGCCATCCTTCAGCACCGCCGTGCGAATCGCGATCGCCATGTCCATGTTGCCGTGCCAGGAGAGATACCCGACCGCACCGGAATAGACGCCGCGCTTGACCGGTTCGAGTTCGTCGATAATCTCCAGCGCCCGGATCTTGGGCGCGCCGGAGAGCGTCCCCGCCGGGAAGGTGGCGCGCAGTACGTCCATTGCCGACATGCCTTCGCGCAGCTTGCCGGTGACGTTGGAGACGATGTGCATGACATGGGAGTAGCGCTCGATCGCCATCTTGTCGGTGAGTTCGACGGTCCCGACCTGGCTGATGCGACCGATGTCGTTACGCCCCAGATCGATCAGCATCAGATGCTCGGCGATCTCCTTGGGATCGGCCAGCAGCTCCTCCTCCAGCGCCTTGTCCTGCTCCGGCGTCGCACCACGCGGCCGCGTGCCGGCGATCGGCCGCACGGTCACCTCGCCACCCTCCAGCCGCGTCAGGATCTCCGGGGAGGAGCCGATCACGTGATGATCCTCGAGATTGAGGAAGAACATGTAGGGCGACGGGTTGAGACTGCGCAGCGCGCGATAGAGATCCAGCGGCGGCGCCTGATACGGGATCGACATGCGCTGGGAAGGCACGCACTGCATGACGTCCCCGGACAGCACGTACTCCTTGATCTTGGCGACCGCGTCCTTGTAGCCCTGCTCGCTGAAACTGGCATGAAAGTCGTCTTCGGCGACATCCGCCCGCCCGGTTCCCGGACTCAGCGTATTGAAGGTCGCGCTGCGCAGTTTCAGTTCCAGCGTCTCGAGCCGCTCCACCGCATTATCGTAGGCGTGAGGCGTTTCCGGATCGGCGTGGGTCCACAGCTGCAGACGGCCGGAGAGGTTGTCGAAGACGACCAGATCGTCGCACACCATCAGCAGGATGTCCGGCACGCCGATGGGATCGGGTTTCTCGGCGGCCAGCGCAGTGCGCAGCTTGGGCTCGATATAGCGAATGGTGTCGTAGCCGAAGTAGCCTACGAGACCGCCGTCGAAGCGCGGCTGGTCGTCGAGATCCGGGACCTTGAATCGAGACTGGAACCGCTCGATCCACGCCAGCGGATCTTCGACTTCGCTGGCGCCCTGCTGCTCGCCATCGACGATATGGCGCACGGTGAAGCCGCGCACTTCGATGCGTTCCCGGCTTGGCAGGCCGATGATCGAATAGCGGCCCCACTTCTCTCCGCCCTGTACCGACTCGAGCAGAAAGGTCCAGGGGGCGTCAGCGAGCTTGAGATAGGTGGAGAGCGGCGTATCGAGATCGGCCAGCACCTCGCGGGTGACCGGAATACGGTTGTAGCCGGCTTGCGCCAGCTCGGCAAAGCGATCGGGGGTCATCATGGGACCGGGCTCCAGCAGTGAAAATCAGCAATCGTGAGAGCGGCTGCGTCGGTAACGACTGATAATCACCATCGCCATCGCTTGGCCGGGCGCATCGAGACGCAGGGGCTGAAAAGGCGTTGGGTATCCGGTCGCATGTCAAAGCTCGGTCGAAAGGGGTAACGGGAAAAACGGGGGAGCTGCCTGAAACCGGCGCCATAACCGCCCTGGCGCCGTCCCGGAAACCCTAAACGAGTTCCCTCAGTGATTCAACCACGCCATCCGGTTCGCTCGAGACCACCGGCTCGCCATGATTGTAACCGTAGGGAACGGCCAGCGTGCGGAAGCCGGCGCGCTTTCCGGCTTCCACGTCATGGCGCGAATCCCCCACCATCAGGCACCGAGCGGGATCAATATCGTAACGCGCCGCCAGATGCAGCAGCGGCGCCGGATGAGGCTTCTTCTCCGGCAGCGAGTCGCCGCCCAGCGTCGTGCGGAAATAGTGGCGCAGTTCCAGCGCTTCGAGAATCGGATCGATGAACGCCGCCGGCTTGTTGGTGATCAGCGTCAGGATGATCGAACGGCTTTCCAGCGCATCGAGCGCTTCCCGGACGCCGGGGTAAACGCGGGTCCGCTCGCAGGGTGCGGCATGGTAATGACGCAGGAAAGCGTCGTGAGCCGCTTCCAGCAGCGCCGCTTCGGGCATTCGCTCGAGGACGTTCTCCAGCGCCCGCTCGACCAGCTTGCGGGAACCGTTCCCGACCCAGTCGCGAACCTTCGCTTCGCCCACCGCCACCATGCCCAGCTCGACGAGCATGGCGTCCACCGCTGCCGCAAGATCGGGGACGGAATCGATCAATGTGCCATCGAGATCGAAGGCCACCAGGCGAATGTCCTGAAGCAAAGCGTGCATGAATGCGTCCTTGTCTGTAGCGCCGGAGCGTCGGAATTACGACCTTTAGCTTACCCAAAAGCCGGTAAGTTTACGCAACCCGCGGATGCCAAGCGCCAGTGATCGGCGTATCCTTGACTGCATCTTTCGTCGAATCGACGGGTATCGACTTCCGTGAATGCGCAGTTCCACAGCCCGATATCGTCACTGCTCGGCTATCGCTGCGTCTATTTCATGTCGTCCATGTCGGTCACTGGCCTGGCGATCATTCAGGACCCCGCCTTGCCTTACCGTGACTCGCTTCGACACCCCCGATTTTTCTCGTTTCTTTCTCGCCATTCCCTTTCTGATTCTCACATTGGAGCTTCCCATGACCACACCACGCATCGTCGTGGTCGGTGGCGGCGCGGGCGGGCTCGAGCTGGCAACCCGACTGGGTCGCAAGCTCGGCAAGCGTCAGCGTGCCGACATCGTCCTCGTGGATCGCAACCCGACCCACATCTGGAAACCGCTGCTGCACGAGATCGCCACCGGCACGCTCGATTCTGGGCTCGATGAGGTCTCCTATCAGGGGCACTCGAAGAGCCACGGCTATCGTTTCCAGCGCGGCACCCTGAGTGCCATCGACCGCGACAATCGGACCATTACCCTCGAGCCGATCCATGACCAGGACGATGCGGTCGTGCTGCCCGCGCGCCAGATCGAGTACGACTACCTGGTGCTTTCCGTCGGCAGCGTCTCCAACGACTTCGGCACGCCCGGCGTCGCCAGACACTGCCACTTCATCGACAGCCCGCAGCAGGCGGAGAGCTTCCGGCGCAACATGCTCAATACCTTCCTGCGCTACAGCGACCCGGAGCGCCGGACGCATCCCAAGCTGACCGTCGGCCTGGTCGGGGCGGGCGCCACCGGCGTCGAACTGGCCGCCGAACTCTTCGGCGCGTCACGCATGCTGCACAGCTACGGCTTCACGGCCATGGACAGCGGCAAGCTCGAGGTGCACCTGATCGAGGCCGCGCCGCGCATTCTGCCCGCCCTGCCCGAGCGCATCAGCCGCGCCGTGCACGGCGAGCTCGAACGGCTCGGCGTCAAGATCCATGTCGATACGCGCGTGACAGAAGCCAACGCCAACGGCTTCATCACCGCCGACGGCGAACCGCTGGAGACGGACCTGAGCGTCTGGGCAGCGGGCATCCGGGCGCCCGAATTCCTGTCGGAACTGGGGCTCGCCACCGAGCGCAATCATCAGATCAAGGTCAACCAGACACTGCAGAGCCTGGACGACGAGCGCATCTTCGCGTTCGGCGACTGCGCCTCCTGCCCTCAGCCCGACGACAAGCGCGTTCCTCCTCGCGCCCAGGCCGCGCATCAGCAGGCGACCCATTGCTACCATAACCTGCGTGCGGCCATGGATGGCAAACCGCTGAAGCCCTTCGTCTATCACGATCGAGGCTCGCTGATCTCGCTGGCGCACTTCGAGGCGGTCGGCAGCCTCATGCGCGGCGCGTCGGCGCGAAGCCTGTTCATCGAGGGCAGACTGGCCAAGCTGTTCTACGCTTCCCTCTACCGTATGCATCAGATGGCCATTCACGGCATTCTCAAGACCGGCATGACCGTCATCGTCGACGGCCTCAACCGCTACCTGCGGCCGAAGATGAAGTTGCACTGAGCAACAGCTGCACTGAACGCCGTGAACGCGAAGCGCCACCCAACACGATAGCCAGCGAACTCGAAACGTCAGCGGAGAGATCACATGGAACGTTTCTACAATGCCCCCGGCGATGTCGTCGACGAGATTCTGCGGACGACGGCGGCGACCGCCCCGCTGCGTATCGCCGAACCGGACAGCGGCCTGCGCATACTGATCCGTCGGGACTGGGACAAAAAGGAACAGGGGCGCCGCCAGGTCGCGGTGCTCTCCGGCGGTGGCGCCGGTCACGAGCCGGCCCACGCCGGTTATATCGGCGAAGGCATGCTGACCGGTGCCATCTCCGGCAGCCTGTTCGCCTCCCCCAGCGTGGAGGCGGTACTGGCCGCCATTCGCGAGGTCTGCGGCGAGGCCGGGTGCCTGCTGGTGGTCAAGAACTACACCGGCGACCGACTCAATTTCGGCCTTGCCGCCGAGCGCGCCCGCAGCGAGGGCCTGAATGTCGCCATGGTAATCGTCGCCGACGATATCGCCATCGAGAACGCGCCGCAGCCGCGCGGCATCGCCGGCACCGTGTTGGTCCACAAGCTGGCCGGCTACCTGGCAAGCCAGGAGACACCCCTCGATGCCATCCGCGAACGTGCCGAAGTACTGTGTCGGCGCATGGGATCACTGGGCATGGCGCTGAGTGCAGCGGCACAGCCGGGCCAGCCCGCCGCCGACCGCTCGCCGGAACTGGGCCTGGGCATTCATAACGAGACCGGCACGCGCCAGGTCGATCCGAAGAGTGCCGACGAGGCCATGACCCTGGTTCTGGATCCCCTGCACAACACGCTGTCCGACCGCAAGCTCACCGACCCCTGGATCGCGATGCTCAACAATCTGGGCAGTTGCTCCACCCAGGAAATGGGCGTGCTGGCCGCCAGCCTGCTGCGCCAGTTGGGCGTCGAGCAGATCGCGCACCTGATTGGCCCGGCGCCGCTGATGACCTCACTGGACATGCACGGCTTTTCGCTCACCCTGCTGCCGGCGGATGACGATATCGTCACGGCGCTGTCGGCACCGACGACAGCGCCAGGCTGGCCCGGGCTGCGCGCAACTCAGGCGCCCCCGCACTTCTCGCCGGACACCCATCAGGATCACGGAGCGCTGGCCGAGGACGCGCCGCAGGATGCCGACACCGTCGCGACGCTCGAGCGGATCATCGATACCCTGCGCCAGGCACGTGAAGAACTCGATGCCCTGGATGCCAGGAGCGGCGATGGCGACGCCGGCGCCAGCATGCAAAGCGGCGCTGATTCGATCGCCAGGGCGCTCGAAGCCAAACGCCTGAACACCGCCGCCCTACCGCTACTGTTCGCGGGCATCGGCCAGTTGCTGTCGCGGGACATGGGCGGCTCCAGCGGCGTGCTGCTGTCGATCCTGTTCACCGCTGCCGCCGGCTCGCTGGATCGCCGCGGCAAACTCGACGAGGCACTGGCTGACGGCGTGGAGAAAATGCAGGCCTACGGCGGTGCCAGGCCCGGCGATCGCACCATGCTCGACGCCCTGATCCCCGCCATCGAATCGTTGCAGCGTGGCGAGTCGCTTACCCAGGCTGCGCAGGCCGCTCGCGACGGCGCCCAGGCCACCGCCAGCCTGACCCGCGCCAACGCCGGCCGCTCCGCCTACGTGCCGGAAAGCGCGCTCAAGGGTGTCGTCGATCCTGGTGCCGAGGCTGTCGCGCGGGTATTCGAGGCACTAAGCCATTCGGTCTCGTAGATCGTAGGACAGCGCTACCGAAAAGACCTACGCCATGTCCACTTGAATCGGCCACCTCGACGCCTCCGGGGCCGCGCTGAAAGACGAGGGGCAAGCCGGGTCTTGTGACATGGATGTCACAAGAGGCGCGCCCGGACAGGGATGTCCTTGCGCGCCGACCCGAAGCGCAGGCCATCGTCTTTCAGGGTTTCGCGGACCAGCGGCGTCAATCAAGAGGGGGAGCGCGAGGGGGCGAGCGTTAAGCCCCCTCGCAATCACGAGCGGAACGGTCGTCGATGCTCGAACAGTCGTAAGCTGAAAAAGCCGGAATGTGGCACTTTGCCAAATAGAGAGGCGGCCCTTCAGCTCCTCTCCCCTTTTCGCACCTAGTCCGTGATCGGCTTGGGCCACCACGCCGGCAGCAGCGCCTGCGTTTCCCGCTTCGCGAAGCGATCGTCCAGCAGATGAATGACGCCTTCGTCGGTGCCGGATCGGATCACCCGTCCCGCCGCCTGCACCACCTTCTGCATGCCGGGAAAGAAGTAGGCGTAATCGTAGCCGTGGCCGTAAAGCGCCTGCAGACGCGCTCGCATCTGCTCGTTGACAGGATTGACCTGAGGCAGCCCCAGTGTCGCCACGAAGGCGCCGATCAGGCGGTCGCCGGGCAGATCGATACCTTCGCCGAAAATACCGCCCAGCACGGCAAATCCCACGCCTTCCCCGTTCGCCTCGAAACGCCCCAGAAACGCCTCGCGGGCGTCATCGTTCATGCGCGATGCCTGGCGCCAGCTGGGAACCTCGGGATGACGCTCGGCCAGCCGGTCGGCGACCCGCTCCAGGTAGGCGAAGCTGGAAAAGAACGCCAGATAGTTGCCGCGCCGGGCGTGGAACCGAGCGGCGATGCGATCCGCCAGCGGCGTTAGCGATGCCTCGCGGTCGGCATAACGCGTCGACAGCCGCGCGGCGATGCGAACCTCGAGCTGCGAATCCTGAAACGGCGAGGCCAGCGACATCCAGGGCGCATCGTCGGGCACGCCCAGCAGATCACGGTAGTAGGCTTCCGGCACCAGCGTGGCGGAAAACAGCGTACCGCCTTGCGCGGCGGCAAAGCGCGGCATCAGGAAAGGTGCGGGCACCACGTTGCGCAGCGTCACCCGGGCGCCAGCCTGGCGCTGCCGCCCCCGCGGCGCCTGCCGCGACACGTCGCAGATCGAGTGCTCGCCGAAGACATCGGCGACCCGACAGAAGTGCTGAGCATCGAAAGCGAAGCGCTGCAGCTCGCTGTCGAGCGCGATCGGCTGTTCGCTCTGATACTCGACCACCTGTGAAACGGCCTGCTGTAGCGCGCCGATCAGCTTGCCCGGCAGTGTCTCCAGAACCCGATAGTCCGATTCGCTGTCGTCCGCCAGCGCGCGCCACGCGGACGCCACCCGCGAGAATGGCCGCTTGAGCGGAGCAGGCAGGGTCGGCTTCAGGCGCCGAAACGCCGCATGATCGAGCGTCGCGCTGTACATGCCGCGCCCGCGTTCGACCAGGTTATGGGCCTCGTCGACGAGCAGACCGACCCGCCATTGCTGCTGCTGGCTCAGCGCGTAGAGCATGGCGTGGAAATCGAACCAGTAGTTGACGTCGCCGATGACGACATCGGCCCAGCGCGCCATTTCCTGGCCCAGATAGTAAGGGCAGATCTCGTGGGCGAGCGCGGTCTCCCGCAGGGCGGCGCGATCGAGCCAGCCGCGTTCGACCGCCGCCTTGCGCGCGGCGGGCAGGCGATCGTAGAAACCCGCCGCCAGCGGGCAGGATTCGCCGTGACACGCCTTGTCGGGATGCTCGCAACTCTTGTCGCGGGACGTTAGCGTCAGCACGCGCAGCGGGACGGCCTGGACGTCACCCAACCGGCTATCGCCCGACCTGGAATCGTCCGGTTCGAGGTGATCCGGTTCCGGAGTCTCGCAGTGCCGCTGCCCGACGCCCAGGGTGCGCAGCGCGTCGAGAGCCAGGCGCTGGCCGGTGTTGCGCGCCGTCAGAAAGAAGATCTTGTCCAGCGGCTCGCCCGGCATCGCCTTGAGCATCGGAAACAATGTGCCCAGCGTCTTGCCGATGCCGGTAGGCGCCTGCAGCATCAGCCAGCGCCGGGTATGAATCGCCTTGTAGACGGACTCCGCCAGCGGACGCTGACCCTCGCGAAACCCGGCATAAGGAAACCGCAGCGCCTGCAATGCACGATCGCGCCGTCGCCGATGGGCCAGTTCCTGCTGTGCCCAGGCCAGAAACGCCTGACAGTGAGCGTCGAACTCGGCGCGCAACGCCTCGGCCGAGCAGCGCTCGCTCAAGGGCGTTTCGCGCTGACTGACGATATCGAAATAGACGAGCGTCACCGTCAACTGATCCAGCCCGCGTTCGGTGCACAGCAGGTGGCCGTAGACCTTGGCCTGCGCCCAGTGCAGCGCCCGCTGGTTGGCCGGCTGCCGGGAAAGATCGCCACGATGCGTCTTTATCTCTTCCAGCCGATTGGCGTCGGGGTCGTAGCCATCGGCACGGCCGCGTACCTCGAGGTGGCGATAGGCGCCACTCAAGGCGATCTCCCGTTCGTAGCGCTCGCCCCGCCGCTCTCCGACGAGTTGATGACCGGCGATACCTTCCTGTGCCGAAGGCGACGGCGTGAAGCGCAGATCGAGATCGCCGCGCTTGGCCGCGAATTCGCACAGCGCGCGGACGGCGATCCGATAGCTCAAGAAAGCGCTCCCGCCGTGGTGCCGGCGTCGCCCGCATCTACCGTCTCGCCGTCGCAGGCCGCCCAGGTGACGTAGCAGACGCTGACCGGCATGTCGTGACGGGCACAGAACTGCAGCCAGCGTTTCTGATTGTCCTGCAGGCGGTCGCCAGGCCCCTTTACTTCGATCATGCGATAAGCCGGCTCGGCGGAGCCGCGCCCACCTTGCGAAGCATGATCGCCTTCCGGCCAGAACTGGATCAGATCCGGCATCCCGGCACGATTGGCGCGAACATCGTCGAGCAGACGCTCGAACCAGAGCCGGAGATGCCGCGCAGGAATGCAGTGCAGCGCCAGTTCCAGCACCCGCTCGTCCAGCGCTTCCCAGAACACGAACGGTGACTGGATGCCCCACTTGTCGCGGTATCGATGACGAATGATCTCGGCATGGTCACCCCGCTCGAGCGCCGCCAGGCTCGTGTCGATGAGCTCGCGACGCCGGGTCCGGAAATCCGCCTCGAACAGATCCACCGGCCCGCTATGGAATGGATGGAAGAACGCGCCGGGCAGCGGCGCGAAGATCGCGTCCCAGCACAGCAGGCCGAACAGCCCGTTGACGAGCACGTTCTCGACATAGCAGACCGGCGCCTCGGCGCGGGAGAGATGCCGGACCACCGCCAGTTCGACGCTGGCCGAGCGCGGCAGCACCAGATCGATACGTGGTGGATCCGAAGCCTTCATTCGCTTTTCCGCGGCCTGCCCGAGCTTGCGACGGAGACGCGGTATCACGCGGTCCAGGGCCTGGCTTTCCGCAGCACTGGCAGGCGCGGCTTCCGCCCGTTCGGCCAGCGCCAGCGCATCCGCCGTTGCCTGCTGCGCCTCGAGCACGCGAATCCGTCGCAGCCGCGCTTCCGGTGCCGAGCAACCTCCGTAGAGATCCAGCGCCCGGTCGAGTTCGCCCTGGCGTTCGAGACGATAGGCGAGCTTGTAGATCAGCCGGCCTCTGCGACGCTCGAGCCAGTCGTTGTCGAACGCCACGCGAGGCACGTCGGGCAGCAGCGATTCCAGCGACTCGTCGGCCTCGAAACGCTCCCGGCAGCGGTGCAGATGATGATAGGCCTCCAGCTCCTCGCGACGCGAGAAGGCGCGGGAAGAAGCGTCCAGTTCGACGTGCTCGAAGCGGTAGACACCCAGCTCCGAGAGCACGAATTCGGACCAGTGCTGGCGCAGGTTGCCGAAGAACATCAGCCGGAAGCGTTCGCACATCGCGTCGACGGTCAGCCGATAGTGACGATCCCCGAGCGTCGGCAACCACTCGGCCAGCGGGCGGGGTTCGGGCGACGCCGCCTGCAGCGCCGCCAGCCAGACACCCTTGCCCGCGCTCCTGCCGACGCCGAGCGCCAACAGGCAGTCGCCCATGTCGATGCCGATCTCCGCTCGGGTCGTCAGCGAAAACAGCGCTTCCAGCGACAGCGGCGCATCTTCCTCGATCCAGCCGCACTCGATCAGCGGCCCGGCAGCATCGACGCTATCGCCGATCTCGGCGTAGACCAGGCGACTGGCTCGGAAATCGATGCCCTTGCGCATGACCATCCGCACCAGCAACGCCTGGGAAGGCTCCGGCGCGCGCTCGAAGCCGGCAATGAAAGCGACTTCTTCGGGACTCAGCAGATCCGCGTAGCGCGACGTCAGCCAGTCGAGCACTCGGCGGAAGTTGGCAAGGTAATAAAGCGGGTCTTCGAGCGTCGGCAGCGCCATGGCGTCCCCAGCGTAGGACTCAAAAATACTGGATAAGTATACAGATGCGGCCACGGCGTTCGAAGCCCCGTAACGGGTCGAGGCACTACTCGCCCAGTTCGGCCTTGAGCTCCTGCCACAGACGGCGGTAGGCGTGGGTCGCCCGGCTGCGGGGCGCCAGGTCCGCCAGTGGTTGATTTTCGAGACTCATTCGCTCGACGTCGCTGGAATAGGGAATCCAGCTGTGCAGCGTGCGCCCCATCGCTTCCGGCGGCGATTCGATCCACTCCCGGTGCAGACGACGCCGTCGATCGACCAGATTGAAAAAGGGGCAGATACGCTCGCGCTGGCGCTTCTTGAGATCGAGATGCGCCAGCATGCGCGAAAATGCCTGTATCGACAGCGGGCTGGGAATGGTCGGCACCAGGATGCGATCGGCGGCGCGGATCAGCTGTTCGGCCAGCGTGGAAAGCCCCGGCGGGCAGTCCAGAATCATCAGCGCGTACTCTTCACTGAACGGCGCGATCAGACGCTTGAGATGCTTGTCGCCCTCCGCCTTGTCTTCCAGGATGCGATCGAGTTCGCGCAGGCGCATGTCCGCCGGCAGCAAATCGAAACGCTCCCACGGCGTGTGCTGAACCTGCTCTCCCAGCGGCGACTTGCCCGACAGCAGCTTGCCGACCTTGCGGCTCAAGCCGTTCTCCCCTCCCAGTATCCAGGTCGAGGCGCCCTGCGCATCGAGATCCCACAGCAGCACCGGCAAGCCATCGCGATTGGCTTCGCGGGCCAGGTTGACGGCCGCCGAGCTCTTGCCGACGCCGCCTTTGAGATTGTGCAGTGCCACCACTTTCATGATCGAAGTGTTCCCGGTCGATATCGAATGATGCCCGAGATTCTACGGTCCCGCGGGCTCCCGAGAGATGACAATCTGGTGACAAAACGATGACGGCCGCTGCCGTTCGATCCAGCGCCGCTTGGCGTCGGCGCTCAGCCGCTTGATCGCCGCTTCGAGCTTGAGCGCGTCGCCGTGACTACCGACCGCCTGGGCGTGCCGCAAGGTCAACGGCCCCTTGCCACGCAGCGCCCGCGCACCTCGGCCGCGGGAGTGTTGCTCGAATCGCCGGGCCACATCGGTGGTAATGCCGGTGTAGAGCGCGCCTCTGGCGGTCTCGATGAGATAGAGATACCACTGGCGCGGCTCGCTATCGTCCGCTACCGCCTCGTTTTTCGACGACACGCCGGCTCAGTTCCCGGCAAGCGCCGAGCGCATTTTGCCGATCACGCTGTCGTAGCGATGGGGGTCGTCGAGGCTGCGCGCCTTGAAGATGGCCGAGCCGGCGACGAAGGTATCCGCCCCCGCTTCGGCGATCTCGGCGATGTTGTCCGGGCCGACGCCGCCGTCGACCTCCAGCCGAATCGGTAACCCGCTGGCGTCGATGCGCCGGCGCGCCTCGCGGAGCTTGTCCAGCGCCGCCGGAATGAAGGACTGGCCGCCAAAGCCGGGGTTGACGCTCATGATCAGGATCATGTCGACCTTGTCCATGACGTAGTCCAGGTAGGAAAGCGGCGTCGCCGGATTGAAGACGAGCCCGGCCTTGCAGCCATGGCTGCGAATGAGCTGCAGCGAGCGGTCGACATGCTCCGAAGCTTCCGGATGAAACGTCACGTAGCTGGCGCCGGCGTCGATGAAATCGCCGATCAGGCGATCCACCGGCTTGACCATCAGGTGACAGTCGATCGGCGCAGTGATGCCGTGCTTGCGCAGCGCCTCGCACACCATCGGCCCCATCGTCAGGTTGGGCACGTAATGGTTGTCCATGACATCGAAATGGATGATGTCGGCCCCCGACGTCAGCACGTCCTCGACCTCCTGCCCCAGACAGGCGAAGTTGGCGGAGAGAATGGAGGGTGCGATCTTGAAGTCGTGCATGAAAGAATCCTTATGCAGGCTGGCCGTTGGCGCTCATTCTAGCGCACGCATCGCTACCTTTGGCGGGTCCGGACGCAAAACCGCCTCGCCGGTATGGCCGGCGAGACGATTGGAAGCGACTATTTCTATACTGCTTCAGGTCTTGGCCACGCATCTCGATTCGCTCACTGACAACAACATTCATTGGAAGGACTTTCCATGCCTCGCTTCATTCCTGCCACGCCATCCACTCGCCGTGGAGTCGCCCTGTCCCTCGTCTGCCTGACGACGGTGTTATCGACTCTCGTCCCGACACCGACGCATGCCCAGTCGGCGATCCTTGAAGGGGAGCGATTCCACCCCCAGCTCGGCGAGCACGGCATGGTCGCCACCAGCCATTATCTGGCCTCGCAGATCGCCCACGACGTGCTGGCCGATGGCGGCAATGCCGTCGATGCCGCCGTGACCGCCGGCTTCGCGCTGGCGGTGACCCAGCCCCGATCGGGCAACATCGGCGGTGGCGGCTTCATGCTGATTTCCGACGAGAATAGCGGTGACGTCATCGCCATCGATTACCGCGAGAAGGCACCAGCCGCCGCTTACGAGACCATGTTCCAGAACGAACAGGGCGAGGCCGTTTCCGAGCTTTCCCGCTATACCCACAACGCGTCCGGCGTGCCCGGCACCGTGGCCGGCCTGGCATTGGCGCTGGATAAGTACGGCACCATGAGTCTCGCCGAGGCGCTGGCGCCCGCGATCAGGCTGGCGGATAAAGGCTTCATCATTCCGCCGCGATTCGCCGAAGGTCTCGAACAGTCCCAGCAGCGGCTCAAGCAGTGGGATTCGACGCGCAAGGTGTTCTTCAAGCCGGACGGCTCGCTCTATCGCGCCGGCGAGCGGTTCCGCCAGCCGGACCTGGCCGCGACGCTCGAGCGAATTGCCGCGAACGGCCCGCGCGAATTCTACGAAGGCGAGACAGCGCGCCTGATCGCGGCCGAGATGCAGAACCATGATGGCCTGATGACGGCGCAGGATCTCGCCGACTACCAACCAACGATTCGCGAGCCGGTGCATGGCCAATATCGCGGCTACGACGTCTACGCCATGAGCCCGCCCTCTTCCGGTGGCGCCCACATCGTGCAGATGCTCAACATGCTCGAGGGCTACGACATTCACGCCATGGGCTTCAATTCGGCACGCACGATCCACGTCATGAGCGAAGCGATGAAACGCGCCTACGCCGATCGCGCCGAGTATCTCGGTGACACCGACTTCGTTGATGTGCCACTTTCAGGCATCACCTCGAAAGCCTACGCCGAGGAATTGCGCCAGCAGATCGATATCGACCGCGCCACGCCTAGCAGCGAAATCGCCGCCGGCAATCCGCTGCCGTACGAGTCCAACGAGACCACCCACTTCTCGATCGCCGACGACAGCGGACTGGCGGTTTCCAATACCTACACCATCAACTTCAGCTACGGCTCGGGCATCGTCGTCGATGGCGCCGGCTTTTTGCTCAACAACGAGATGGACGACTTCTCCGCCAAGCCGGGCACGCCCAATGCCTACGGCCTGATCGGCGGCGAAGCCAACAGGATCGAACCGGAGAAGCGCATGCTCTCCTCGATGACGCCGACCATCGTCAAGAAGGATGGCAGGAACTTCCTCGTGACCGGGAGCCCCGGTGGTTCGCGCATCATCACCACCACGCTGCAGGTGGTGATGAACGTGATCGACCACGGCATGAATATCCAGAGTGCCGTCAGCGCGCCGCGCATTCACGATCAGTGGCTGCCGGACGAGATCCGCATCGAGGATGGCATCAGCCCGGACACAATCGCCCTGCTCGAAGCGATGGGCCACACCGTCAGCCAGCAGGAGGCGATGGGCGCTGCGCAGTCGATCCTGATCGAGGACGATGGTACCTTCACCGGCGGTGCCGATCCGCGGCGATCGACTTCCTCGGCGATGGGTCTCTGAGCCGCTACCCGCGATCCGAAGGCGACAGACATGCCATCGCCCGGCGGCGATGATCCGAATGATAGATGCGGGGAAATCGATGTCGATTGTCATCATTGCCATCGCCGAGTGGTTCGGCACCGCGCTGTGGTTCACGCCCAACGCCGTGATCGATGATCTCCAGCGGACGTGGGGGCTCGCCACCGGCGATCTGGGCTGGCTCACCGGTGCGGTGCAGTTCGGGTTCCTGCTGGGGACGCTCGGCTTGGGCCTCAGCGGTCTTGCCGATCGCACTCAAGCCAGCCGACTGTTCGCCCTGGCATGCCTGGTCGGCGCGCTTTCCAACGCCCTGCTGCCGTATGCCGGTGGCCTGTGGCCAGCGGTCGGGTTGCGCCTGATCACTGGGCTGTCGCTGGCCGGCATCTACCCCATCGGCATGAAACTGATGGTGGGCTGGGCGCCCGGGCGCGCCGGACTGGGACTGGCATGGCTCGTCGGGATGCTGGTGCTGGGCACGGCGATGCCCCACCTGCTGGCCGGCATCGATTGGGGAGGCGACTGGAAGTTGACGCTATGGATCGCGTCACTGCTCGCCCTGCTGGCCGGCGTCGCCGTATGGCGGCTGGGCGACGCACCCTCCCTTGCTCGGGCTTCCACTCCGACGCCATCGCGCCTGGCCGGGCTGGCGGCCTTTCGCATCGCCGACTTTCGCCGCGCTGCCGGCGCCTACTTCGGTCACATGTGGGAGCTCTACACGCTCTGGACGCTGCTCCCGTTGCTGCTGATTGCGGCCACCCCCTCCCTTTCTCCCCAAGCGCTGTCGCTGCTGTCGTTCGCCCTGATCGCGGTCGGCGCCCCGGGCTGCTGGCTCGGCGGCTGGCTGAGCCAGCATCTGGGCAGTCGCCGGGTCGCGATCCTGGGGCTGGCCGGCTCGGCGATAGGCTGTCTGCTCTACCCCTGGATGGCCCCGCATGCCGGTTTCGCTGCTCTGGTGGTGTATCTGGCAGCGTGGAGCCTGCTCGCGGTGATCGATTCGCCGCAGTTTTCGGCGCTCTCCGCCAACGCTTGTCCCGCCACGCTGGTCGGTAGTGCGCTGACGCTGCAGAACGCCATCGGATTCGCTATCTCCGCCGTCTCGATAGGCCTGCTGGTGCCATGGCTACCCGTCCTCGAGGCGACGATCGCCTGGTGGCTACTTCCCGGTCCGTTGCTGGGGTTGCTTGCCCTCCGCCGACTCGGCAAGACATCTCGCCTGAATCGATGACTGGCGAGGAGTCCCTGGCGTGATCGCGCCCCAGGCTCATGAACGTCTGGGCTTATAGAGTTACCGAGCAAATTTATAATTAAACGTTCTATTGAAACGAATTGTCATTCCATTCTGGTTTATTTAGCCTTGCCGCCATTGCCAATAAATCCTAGGGGACTGACCCATGACCTGGTTTTCCAAGCCTCGCTCGCTGTTTGCCGCGTCCGCCGTCGGGCTGGCGCTGACTTTCGGCGCCCTGTCGCCCGCGCAGGCCCAGGACGAACCGCGTGAACTGCTCAACTCCTCCTATGACATCGCTCGCGAACTGTTCGCCGCGGTCAACCCCAAGTTCATCGACTGGTGGCAGGCCCAGCACGACGAGACCGTCAGTGTGAAGCAGTCCCACGGCGGCTCCTCGACGCAGGCCCGCTCGATCATGCAGGGGCTGCGTGCCGACGTGGTGACCTTCAACCAGGTGACCGACGTCAACGTGCTGGCCGATGCCGGCCTGGTCGCCGAGGATTGGCAGGACCGCTATCCCAATAACGCCTCGCCCTACTACTCCACGACCGCATTCCTGGTGCGCAAGGGCAACCCCAAGCAGATCGAGAACTGGGACGACCTGGCGCGGGATGATGTCTCTCTCGTCTTCCCCAACCCCAAGACCTCGGGCAACGGGCGCTATACCTATCTGGCAGCATGGGGTTACGCCGACCAGGCCTTCGACGGCGACGAGTCCAGGATCGAGGACTACATGAGCACGTTCCTCGGCAACGTCGAGGTGTTCGACACCGGCGGTCGGGGCGCCACCACGACGTTCGTGGAGCGCGGTATCGGCGACGTGCTGATCACCTTCGAGTCCGAGGTCAACAACATCCGTAACGAATACGGCAAGGACGACTACGAAGTCGTCGTACCGCCGGTCAGTATTCTCGCCGAGTTCCCGGTCGCCGTGGTCGACGAGTACGCCGAGCGCAACGGCAACGAGGATCTGGCCAAGGGCTATCTCGACTACCTCTACACCGAGGAAGCACAGCGATTGCTGGCCGGGTTCAACTATCGCGTCAACGACGAGAAGGTGGCCGAGGAGTTCAGCGACCAGTTCCCGAAAGCCGAACTGCTGCGTGTCGAGGACGTCTTCGGCAGTTGGCCCGAGGCGATGGAAACGCACTTCGCCAGCGGCGGTGAACTGGATCAGCTTCAGCGCCGATGATCGCACACGCTCTGACCTGGCGCCGCGAACGCCGAGTGCTGCCGGGCTTCGGCCTCTCGCTCGGCATCTCGCTGACCTTCGTCTCGCTGATTCTGCTGCTGCCCCTGACCAGCCTGGTGGGGCAGCTCTCGCAGTTGAGCTGGTCGCAGTACTGGTTTTTGATCACGGACCCGCGCCTGCTGGCAAGCTATGGCGTGACGCTCTTCGGCGCCGCGGTAGCGGCCCTCTTCAACGCCGCGTTCGGGCTGCTGATGGCGTGGGTACTGGTACGCTACGAGTTCCCCGGCAAGCGTCTGGTCGATGCGCTGATGGACCTGCCGTTCGCGCTGCCCACTGCCGTCGCGGGCATCACTCTGGCGACGCTCTATTCCAGTAACGGCTGGATCGGGCGCCTGCTGGAGCCGCTAGGCATTTCGATCTCCTACACCTGGATCGGGATCGCCCTGGCGATGGCCTTTACCAGCATCCCGTTCGTTGTTCGTACCGTGCAGCCGGTACTGGAAGATCTCCCCGTCGAAGTGGACGAAGCCGCGATGACGCTCGGCGCCAGCGACAGCCATGCGTTCCGTCGGGTGATCCTGCCCTACCTGTGGCCGGCGCTGGTCACCGGTACCGGGCTCGCCTTCGTGCGTTCGCTAGGCGAGTTTGGCGCCGTGATCTTCATTGCCGGCGGCAAGCCCTACGAAACCGAGATCACCTCGCTGATGATCTTCGTCAAGCTGCAGGAGTACGACTACGCCGGTGCCTCGGCGGTCGCTTCGATCGTGCTCGCCACCTCGCTTGCCCTGCTGCTGGCGATCAACCTGTGGCAAGGCCGCTTCATCAAACGACTGCACGGAGGGCGCGGCTGATGATACGGATCGGTGACGCACCGCGTGTCCGCCGTCTGCTGATCGGCGCCGCCCTGGTGCTGACGGCGCTGTTCCTGCTGCTGCCGCTGGTGGCGATCTTCGCCCAGGCGTTGATGAGCGGCATCGATGTCTACTGGCAGAACCTGAGCGACGACTACACGCTTGCCGCCATCGGCCTGACGCTGCTGGTCGCCGTAATCACCGTGCCGGTCAATCTGGTCTTCGGGGTGTTCCTGGCCTGGCTGGTGACGCGCTTCGATTTCCCCGGCCGCCGCCTGCTGCAGACGCTGATCGACATTCCGTTTGCCGTCTCGCCGGTAGTCGCCGGCCTGGTCTACCTGCTGCTCTACGGGCGCAATGGCTGGCTCGGCGGCTGGCTCGACGCCCACGACATCCAGATCATGTTCGCCTGGCCGGGCATCGTGCTGGTCACGCTGTTCGTCACCTGCCCGTTCGTCGCCCGCGAGCTGATTCCGCTGATGCAGGCGCAAGGCTCTCGCGAGGAAGAAGCAGCCGTGACGCTGGGCGCTTCCGGCTGGACGATTTTCCGTCGCGTGACGCTGCCGAACATTCGCCACGCCCTGCTCTACGGCGTGATCCTGACCAACGCCCGCGCAGTCGGCGAGTTCGGCGCGGTCTCGGTGGTCGCCGGGGCGATTCGCGGCGAAACCAACACCCTGCCGCTTCAGGTCGAACAGCTCTATCAGGACTACAACACCGTCGGTGCCTTTACCAGTGCATCGCTGCTGGCGCTGCTGGCGCTACTGACGCTGGCCGCCAAGGCCGCACTCGAATGGCGCGCTGCGCGCCGGGAGACCGCGACATGAGTATCCGCATCTCGCAGATCGACAAGACCTATGGTTCCAAGGGACATGGCCACACCCGCGCCCTCGAGCCTATCGATCTCGATATTCACGATGGCGAACTGATCGGCCTGCTCGGCCCCTCCGGTTCCGGCAAGACCACGCTGTTGCGCATCGTGGCCGGGCTGGAACAGGCCGACAGCGGCTCGATCCATTTCGGCGAACGCGACGTGACGCGAGTTCACGTGCGCGATCGGCGCATCGGGTTCGTGTTTCAGCACTACGCTCTGTTCCGCCACATGAGCGTGTTCGACAACGTCGCTTTCGGACTGACCGCCATGCCGCGCTCGCAGCGACCTTCGAGCGGCGAGATTCGTTCGCGGGTAATGCAGCTGCTGGAGATGGTCCGACTCCAGGATTTCGCCGAGCGCTTCCCGGCCCAGCTCTCCGGCGGGCAACAGCAGCGCGTATCGCTGGCGCGGGCGCTGGCGCTGAAGCCCGATGTGCTGCTGCTCGACGAGCCGTTCGGCGCGCTGGATGCCAAGGTACGCCAGGAGCTGCGCCGTTGGCTGCGCCATCTTCACGAGGAGCTTCACTTCACCAGCCTATTCGTGACCCACGACCAGGAAGAGGCGCTGGAACTGTCGGATCGCGTGGTGGTGATGAGCAACGGCCGGATCGAACAGATCGCGACGCCGGATACGCTCTATCGCCAACCCGCCAATCGCTTCGTGTTCGAGTTCCTCGGTGACGTCAACCGGATCGAGGGCGATATCGAGAAGGAAATCCTCACCTGCGGCAACGCGTGGGTGGCGGCACCCGGCGTCGAGAATGGTCGTCAGGAACTGCTGCTGCGGCC
The DNA here is from genome assembly GCF_036663415.1 of Salinicola sp. 4072. Taxonomy (NCBI): domain Bacteria; kingdom Pseudomonadati; phylum Pseudomonadota; class Gammaproteobacteria; order Oceanospirillales; family Halomonadaceae; genus Salinicola; species Salinicola sp. 4072. The sequence goes on from NZ_JAXOVV010000021.1 coordinate 28,812, forward strand.
CCACGAAGTCCGCCTGGACGAGCAGCCCAGCCCCCGCGCGCACTTGCCGGTCAGCGTCACGGCCGTCGTGCCGGTAGGCGCCGAAGTTCGCCTCGAGCTGGAGGCGGACTGGCTGGGCGAACCGTGGCTGGCCACGATCAGCCATGCGGATTTCGAGCGCCTGGCGATCACCCGTGGCAAACGGCTCTTCGCCCAGCCCAGCCGTCTGCATCGCTTCGATACCTCACGACCACAGACATTGGCGCCGCTGTCGGTCTCCTGAGGCGGCAGTCTAGGTCACGGCCTCAGGAGGCTTCGTCGCATTCCGGAAACTTGTGGCCAACGTCTATAATGGTCGCGCCGTTTCCACGACTCGAGAGGTTCACTGTTATGCGTCAATGGTTTGTGCTCAAAGGCTTGGCCGTACTGCTGTTGCTCGGCCTGCTGGCGGCCTGTGCCCAGAGCCCCCAGATTCTGTCCGTGAGTCCCAAGGTCAGCGGCGGTTTTTCGCATACCGGCAGCGGCCAGTCGGTCTCGCTGGAAGTGGTCGATGGACGCGACAGCAGCGTCATCGGCACGCGCTCGGGCAGCCCGTCGGCAACCTCGACGATTACCGTCGAGGCCAATGATGTCATTCCCAAGATCCGTGTCCAGGCGGAAAACGCCCTGCGCAGCATGGGATTCAACCCGACCAGCAGCAACGCCGGCGGCCCTTCGCTGACCCTGACGCTGACCGACCTGGCCTACGCCCGCAGTACTGCCGAGCAGCCGCTGCTGGACGCCTCCCAGCTCCAGGCGATCATCCAGGCGGAAGTGGTCAATGGCGGCAACACCTACACCGGTCGCTATACCGCCAAGCGCTCCCAGAGCTACGCCGTGAAGCCGGACTGGGATACCAACAACCGCATGGTGAGCGAACTGTTGGGTAATGCCCTGGACCGTACCTTCCGCGATCAGCAACTGGCCAGTCTGCTGGCCCGCTGATCCCGCCCGGAAGTCTCCGCCGAATGCGAAGAACCGCCTGCCACATCACCGTGGCAGGCGGTTCTCTCGTTTCGGGCTTCGGCTTTGGGCAGCCCGGGACGACGCCACACGGGACCACGACCGGACGACACCTCGGTGACAACTAGAGCGACGGGCCCCGTCTCACCAACTGCCACACGCTTTCGGTCAGGCCATCTTCGGCCTCCGATACCTCGCACAGCGTCAGCTCGAAATTGGGGGCCATCAGCGCCCGGACTTCCTCGTGGGAGACGCTGAACGGCGGGCCGCGCTCCGGGTCGTCATGGGTCAGGGTGACCAGCAGGCCGCGCTTGCCCGGCAACAGCAGTTGCGCCAGATGGTGAGCGTAGCGTTGACGCGTCGCCGGTGGTAGTGCAATGAGGGCGGCGCGGTCGTAGAAGCCCGCCAGCTCGGCCGCTTCATCCACCTGAAAGTGGAAGAAGTCGCCACACCACAGCTCGACGCTCCCCTGCCGCGTGCACTCGAACCCGGATCGGCGGTAGCGAAGCGCGGGCTGATCGCCTTCCGCCACGAACTGCTCGATCGCCAGGGGCGACAGCTCGACTCCCAGTACCGGATTACCGCGCTGGACCAGCCAGCGCATGTCCCGACTCTTGCCGCACAACGGCACCAGGATCTTGGCGCCGGCGTCCAGCCCGAGTCGCGGCCAGTGCCTTTCCAGCGCCGGGTGCGGCATCTCGCGATGAAACCCGATGCGTCCTTCCTGCCAGCGCTGCAACCAATCCGCGGCGGTCATCACGACTCCTCAGGCAGGCTCAGAACCAGCGGTCGCGCTTGCGCCGGCGGCGCGGCAGATGCGGCACGATCAGGCCGACGATCAGCCCCGCGCCAGCCACCCCGCCGCCATACATGAAGTAGCGCATCAGCAGATCTTCTTCCTGGGTATCCAGACGCGCCTGCATCTCGCGCATCTTGCTCTCCGCCTGAGAATAGGCCTGATTGAGCTGATTATTGGTGGCCTGCAGCTCGTCGACCTGCGCCTGACGGCCTTCCAGTTCGTTGCGCATGTCGGCCACCCGCTGATTCCACTCGTCATCGATGCCATCGAGCCGCGTGGTCAGTTCGTCCACCTTCTTCTGGAGCGCCGGCAGTTGCTGCTGGGCGCTGGGTTGGTCCTGGATGAACTGGGACTGGACCCATACCTCGTCGCCGTCGGGGCCGCGCACCTGCGTATAGTCGCCCTGGGTCTGCAGCACGGTAACGGGATCACCACTGGTGAGCGTTCCCACGATGCGGTAGCCGTCGGTGGGGCCACTGCGCACGAACGTGGTCAATGAATCACTGACCCAGTGGCCATCCTGAGCCACGGCGGAGGCGGAAAACAGGGCCGCGCCCAAGGCGCAACCCATGACTGCATTTCGAATTTTCAACATATCGTCGTGATCTTAAATGGCTAGTCGGTAACGGTTGGGCATTTCGTGCTCATGTGACGATGAACTGGGCGACGATGAGACCGCGCATCGCTTCCTGCGAGGGCGGTGATTCAATCATCCACACTTTCTGTGGATAACCATTTGGACAACCTGCGCAGCGATCATGCCATTCACCGGCTGCTTCGGCATTGACGACAAATTGGTGAAAATCTGACCAATCCGTCATTTTCTAACCTCGTTCCACCCATCGGCCGGTCGGTATCGGCCACTCTAACCGGCTCGTTTCAGCCATCGTCCCGCGGTGGCCAGGCCATCGGCCGCGGGAACTCGGTGACATTGCCCTCGGCCTTCACGGCCTTGGCTACGCCGCCGCGCTCGACTTCGTCGATCCGCACGATGGCGCTGTAGGGAATATAACTGCGATTGACCCCATCGAACGTGCGCCGAAGCTTCTCCGCACCGGGGTCGACGACCACCTTGGTCTGATCCTCGAACACGAAGGCCTCGACTTCGATAAACCCCCACAGGTCGCTTTGAAAGATCTCTCTGGCGTAGAGTTCCCAAACTTCACCTTGGTTGTGGAACACGACCCGATAGATCGGCTTGCTGGGCATAAATGAACGGCTCTCTCGATATCATTGCCACGCAGCCGGTTCGTCCTGTCCGCGAACGCGGCATCATGGCGTCTCAAATAGGCGCAAGGGTACCACAGCCATGGCGCCGTGCGAGCGGCACGGGTTGGCTGTATGGCCTCATCCCCCGTATAATGCCGCGTTCTCGAGAAGGCCTGAACGGCGCGCACACTGGCTGGGCGCCGTCTTTCCTGTCTCTCCTCTTCAGTTTTTCCACGGGGCATCGGTGACGCGCGCATGGCCGCAGCAACGCAACCTATGACGAAGAAGCTCTTCATCAAGACTCACGGCTGTCAGATGAACGAGTACGACTCCGCCCGTATCGCGGATCTGCTCGGCGAATCTCATCGTCTGGAAATGACCGATGACGAAAGTGAAGCCGACGTCATTCTGCTCAACACCTGTTCGATTCGCGAAAAGGCGCAGGAAAAGGTCTTCCACCAGCTCGGTCGCTGGAAGAAGCTGAAAGCCGCGAACCCGGATCTGGTCATCGGTGTCGGCGGCTGCGTCGCCAGCCAGGAAGGCGAGAAAATTCGCAAGCGCGCGCCTCATGTCGACATGGTGTTCGGCCCGCAGACGCTGCATCGGCTTCCCACCATGCTGGATGCCCGCAGCAAGAGCGCGACACCGATCCAGACCGTGGACGTGACCTTTCCCGAGATCGAGAAGTTCGATCATCTGCCCAAGCCGAAATCCGACGGCGCGACTGCGTTCGTCTCGGTGATGGAAGGCTGCTCCAAGTACTGCACCTTCTGTGTCGTGCCCTACACTCGCGGCGAAGAGGTATCGCGCCCCTTCGAGTCGGTAATGGAAGAAGTCGTTCACCTGGCCGAACAGGGCGTGCGCGAAATCAACCTGCTGGGCCAGAACGTCAACGCGTATCGCGGCCTGGACGAGAGCGGCGACGAAATCGATCTGGCGGAACTGATCGCCTGCGTGGCGGCGGTGGACGGCATCGATCGCATTCGCTTCACCACTTCGCACCCGGTCGAGTTCACCGACAGCCTGATCGAGGCCTACGGCGAGATTCCGGAGCTGGTCAGCCACCTGCACCTGCCGGTGCAGTCGGGCTCGGATCGCATTCTTGCTGCCATGAAGCGCGGCCACGGCCGGGACATGTATATCGACAAGCTCGAGCGCATCCGGGCGCTGCGTCCGGACATCAGCTTCTCCTCGGACTTCATCATCGGCTTCCCCGGCGAGACCGACGAGGACTTCGAAGACACCATGGACCTGATCCATCGCATCGGCTTCGATGCCTCGTTCAGCTTCATCTATTCCAAGCGTCCCGGCACGCCGGCGTCCAGCCTGCCGGACGACACTCCCGTGGAGACGAAAAAGCAGCGCCTGGCGATCCTGCAGGATCGGCTCAACCAGCAGACGCAGCAGATCAGTCGCCGCATGGTGGGGAACCGGGAGCGGATTCTGGTCACCGGCTTCTCGCCCAAGGATCCGGGGCAGCTTTCCGGGCGTACCGAAAACAACCGTGTCGTCAACTTCCGGGCCGAAGATCCGACGTCGCTGATCGGCTATTTCGTCGACGTCACCATCACCGAAGCCCTGCCCAATTCACTGCGTGGCGAGCTGGTATCCGCCGACCGCTATTGAGTTAGCGCCAATCGCCCTCATCTAGCCTGACGCAAGGCGAGGCGCTCCGTGCCTCGCCTTGCTCCGCCAGACTGATTCGCATTCGATACGCGGGAGAGCCTGTCGGAACCAGGTGCAGGTTAATCCCGGTCATTGCCTCGACAGGAAGCGGCGCAGTAAGCTGGCGATAAGTTTTCAAGTTGCACCTTTTTCCAAGCCAACTTTTTCAAACCAACGGATCTCTTTGCGTTGACCCAAGACCAACAGTCTGACAGCCGCGTCGTGTCCCTGACACTCGAACCCAACGATCCCATGCGCCTGGCCAATCTCTGCGGCCAGCGCGACGAACACCTGAAGCTGGTCGAGGCCCGCCTCGGCGTGACGCTGCGCAATCGCGGCAACGTCTTCCAGCTTGCGGGCCCGGATGCCAGCGTCAAGGCAGCGGCCAACGTGCTCGAACACCTCTACCGCGAGACCGAAGCCGACGAGCTGACGCCGGATACAGTGCATCTCTATCTTCAGGAGTCCGGCGTCGAGGCGCTGGAAGAGGAAACCGGCGACATCGAAGCCGGCGGCCTGCTCATCCGGACGCCGCGAACGCTGATCAAGCCCCGCGGCTTCAACCAGCAGGGTTATGTCGCCAGCATCCGCCGCCACGACATCAATTTCGGTATCGGCCCGGCGGGCACCGGCAAGACCTATCTGGCGGTCGCGGCGGCGGTCGAGGCGCTCAATCGTCAGGAGGTCAGACGCATCCTGCTGGTACGTCCGGCCGTCGAGGCCGGCGAGAAGCTCGGCTTCCTGCCGGGCGATCTGGCGCAGAAGATCGATCCTTACCTGCGCCCACTCTACGACGCGCTCTACGAGATGCTGGGCTTCGAGCACGTCAACAAGCTGATCGAACGCCAGATCATCGAGATCGCCCCGCTGGCTTACATGCGCGGGCGGACGCTCAACAATGCCTTCATCATTCTCGACGAGAGCCAGAACACCACGCGCGAGCAGATGAAGATGTTCCTGACCCGTATCGGCTTCGGCTCGACGGCGGTGATCACCGGCGATGCGACCCAGGTCGACCTGCCCCGTGGCTCGAGCTCCGGCCTGATTCACGTGCTCGAAGTGCTGCGCGACACGGCCGGCATCGGGATTACCCAGTTTGCACCCAAGGACGTCGTTCGCCATCCGCTGGTGCAGCGCATCATCGAAGCCTACGACATCCACGAGGCAACCGAGGAAGCGGCCCAGCGCCAGCGCCGGGAAGACCGTCGTCAGGCACGCCTCGACGCGGAATCCCAGCGGGATCAAGGCGAATCATGAGTCCCGAGATCGACCGTCAGATTGCCGTCGGCACCGAGGCCGAAGCCGCCCTTCCGACACAGGCGGAGCTGGAAGCCTGGGTCGGTGCCGTGCTCGACCAGGAAGGCGATGGCCGCCACGAGTTGACGATCCGCTTCGTCGAACGGGACGAGAGCCAGCAGCTCAATCGCGACTATCGCGGCAAGGACAAGCCGACCAACGTGCTCTCCTTTCCCTTCGAGACGCCGCCCGGAATCGAGCTTCCCCTGCTCGGCGATCTGGTGATCTGCCACGACATCGTGGTGCGCGAAGCGCAGGAACAGCACAAGTCGACCCAGGCGCACTACGCCCATCTGGTAATACACGGTTGCTTGCATTTGCTCGGCCATGACCATATAGATGATCAGGAAGCCGAGCAGATGGAAGCGCTGGAAAGAACGCTGCTCACCCAGTTTGGCATCACGGACCCCTATCGTGTCATCGATCCGGAACCCGATGTCTAGACGCCGACCCACGACGCTAACATTCATCGCCATGCCGACACCGACGAGACCTTCCTGCCCTGCCTGGAACGAGGGCCGGGAAGGATCAAGCGAGACCCCGAGCTTGACGGCCGAACAGCCTGACGAGCCTCCGCCTAGCCGCTCCCGGATTGCGGACGGGCCCCTTCGGACATCGACCATCGATTCAACACATGCTGTTATCGAGCCCCCGTTTAGTGCGGTGCGGCCACGCGCGCGGGCGTCATGCCGGCGCGCCATCGTTTTCCCCTTCCGTGCGTCATCCGAGGACAAGAGACCACAGTCATGAGCGAAGACCGATCGAGTAGCCAGAACAGTCGATCCTGGCTGGATAAACTCATCAGTACCTTCTCTAGCGATTTCGATGAACCCAGCTCCCGCGAAGAGCTGCTCACCTTTCTGCGCGAGGCCGGCCCTAGGCTGAACCTCGATCAGGATGCGTTGACCATCATCGAAGGTGCCTTCCAGATCAGCGACCAGCAGGTGCGCGAGGTAATGATTCCGCGCTCTCAGGTCACCGCGATCAACGTGACGCAGCGCCCGGAAGATTGCCTGCCGATCATCCTGGAAACCGCACACTCCCGTTACCCGGTCATCGACGACAATCTCGATGACGTCATCGGCATTCTGCTGGTCAAGGATCTGCTGCCGCTGCTGAAGGGCAATCCCCAGGAGCGCGAGGCGTTCGAGCTGCGCGATGTGCTGCGCCCGGCGATGTTCGTTCCCGAGTCCAAACGCCTCAACAGCCTGCTCAAGGAGTTCCGCGACACCCACAATCACATGGCGATCGTGGTCGACGAGTACGGCGGCACAGCCGGTATCGTCACCATCGAGGACATCCTCGAGCAGATCGTCGGCGATATCGAGGACGAGCATGACACCGACGAGGAAGAGGACATTCGCGACATGGGCGACGGCACCTATGCCGTCCGCGCGCTGACGCCGATCGAGGACTTCAACGAGCATTTCGACACGGCCTTCTCCGACGACGAGTTCGATACCGTCGGCGGCTTGATCATGCAGCGCTTTGGCCACCTGCCCGGTCGCAACGAACATACCGATCTCGGCGAGTGGCGATTCACCGTCCTCAATGCCGATAATCGACGGATCCGCCTACTGCAGGCCAGGCCGGTGCCGGCCGAGGTCGAAAGCGACTCCCCGCGCCGTATCGAAAGCTGATCGATTCCGCCCTTCGGCTTGCAGGCACTTGACGCATTCGATCGGCAACTTTGATATAAGGGGCACTTTTCGCAAGGAGTGCCCCCGACATGCCGCAAGCCAAGCCGTTGATTTCCGCCCGTCGACCCTGGCCGGGCTATCTCGCTGCGCTGGTCGCCGGCGGGTTCTCCACGCTCACCTTCGCCCCCTTCCACCTCTGGTGGCTGGGTCCGGTCGCCGTGGCCCTGATGTATCTCGATCACCACCGCCTGAGCGTGGGTCAGGCCGCCCTGCGCGGCTGGCTGTTCGGCGTCGGGCTGTTCGGGACCGGCACCTCCTGGGTCTACGTCTCGATCCACGACTACGGCTATACCGGCGTGCCGCTGGCGCTGTTTCTGACCGCGCTGTTCGTCGCCACGCTGGCGCTGTTCCACGCGTTCATCTTCGGTCTCTACCGGCGGTTCACCTCGCCCCGGCTGGCCTTCCTCAGCTTTGCCGGGGTCTGGGTACTGGGCGAAGCCTTTCGTAGCTGGGCGTTCACCGGCTTCCCGTGGCTGTTGCTGGGCAGCGCCCATGTCGATTCGCCGCTGGCGCCCTGGGCGCCGATCGGTGGCGTCTATCTGCTGTCGCTGATCATCGCGCTCAGCGGCACGCTACTGGTCGAATTCTGCCGTCGGCACTGGTGGGCGGTCGCGCCCGTCGCCCTGCTGTGGCTGGTGCCGCTGGCCCTGCCCACCCACTGGACATCGCAGGCCGCCGATCCGCTGCGGGTCGCGCTGCTGCAGGGCAACCTGCCCCAGCTTTCCAAGTGGAGCACCGAGGGCCAGCGCAACGCCGTCAACACCTATACCCGCATGACGCGCCAGCAACCCGACGATGTCGACATCATCGTGTGGCCGGAAACGGCACTGCCCATGTTCGAGCAGCAGGCGCGCCCGTTCATGGCTCGACTGCAATCGACGCTCCCCCCGGAGACGTCGCTGCTGACCGGCATCGTTCAGCGCGACGAGGCCGGGCGTTACTACAATGCCATCACGGGCGTGGGAGACCTCCGCGGCGAGTACCGTAAGAGCCACCTGGTGCCGTTCGGCGAATTCCTGCCGCTGGACTTCTTGCTGCGTGGCATCATCGACTTCTTCAATCTGCCGATGTCCGACTTCGCTGCTGGCGCCGACTCCCAGCCGCCGATCCTCACTCATCGCGTCGCCATCGGCAGCGCGATCTGCTACGAGATCGTCTATCCCGATCTGGTCGCGGAGCGCGCGCGCGATGCCAACGTACTGCTGACGGTCTCCAACGACACCTGGTTCGGTCGCTCGATCGGCCCCCTCCAGCATTTGCAGATGGCGCAGTTGCGCGCGCTGGAGAACGGTCGCTACGTCATTCGCGCCACCAGCAACGGCGTTACCGCGATCATCGACGACCAGGGCCAGTTGCGGGAGCAGGCGCCGCAGTTCGAAACTGCCAGCGTGGTCGGCGATGTCGTCCCGATGACCGGGCTGACACCGTTCACGCGCACCGGTAGTTGGCCGACCTGGATATTGTCGTTGCTGCTGATGGCCCCGGCGCTGGTGTGGAAGGTCCGCCAGCCGGCGTAGGAAGATAGAACACAGGAAAATAGATAGACGGCACCGCCACTCTGTCAGGATTCGCCTTCGAATCCAGCGAGGGTGACGGCGCCGTTTCCGGAACGATCCCGTCCTCCAACACATCTCGATCCACCCTCTTCTCTCTTCTTTCTTCCCACCTCCGCTTTTTCAATATGCGACGCCGGTTTATCGATTGGTTCCCGCTCGCAGGAAGACACTTGCCTCGCGAGTGACGATAGCGTTGGATGGAAGTCTTCATTTCCAGTCATCGAGTTCGCCATGACACTGTCCCTGGTCTCTCCCGACGATATCCGCAGCGCCTTCTCGCAAGCCATGTCCGACATGTACCGCCAGGAAGTGCCGCAATACGGCGATCTACTGGAACTGGTCGCCAACATCAACCGCGAGACGCTGGCAGCGGACCCGGCACTGGCCGCCCGGCTCGATGCTCAGAACGAAACGTCGCGCCTGGATGTCGAACGCCACGGGGCGATTCGCGTCGGCACCGCCGAGGAGCTGTCGACGCTGAGGCGGGTCTTCGCGTTGATGGGCATGTTCCCGGTGAGCTATTACGACCTGTCGGAAGCGGGCGTGCCGGTTCACTCCACCGCCTTCCGCCCCATCGACGAGGATTCGCTCCGGCGCAATCCTTTCCGCGTCTTCACGTCGCTGTTGCGCCTGGAGCTGATCGAGAACGACGACCTGCGCCGCCAGGCCGCCTCGATCCTTGCCGAACGCGACATCTTCACGCCGGCGGCCCGCGAGCTGATCGAACTCGGCGAGCGCCAGGGCGGCTTCGACCGCGACCAGGCCGAGCGCTTCGTGACCGAGATCCTCGAAACCTTCCGCTGGCACCGCGACGCGACCGTCGATCACGAGACCTACCAGGCGCTGCACGACGCCCATCGCCTGATCGCCGACGTGGTCTGCTTTCGCGGCCCGCATATCAATCATCTCACCCCGCGCACGCTGGATATCGATGCCGCCCAGGCTGCCATGCCCGACTACGGAATCACGCCCAAGGCCGTCATCGAAGGCCCACCCAAGCGCGAGTGGCCCATTCTGCTACGCCAGACCAGCTTCAAGGCACTGGAAGAGCCGGTGCGCTTCGCCGGCAGCGATGGCGGCACCCATACCGCTCGCTTTGGCGAGATCGAGCAGCGCGGCATGGCGCTGACGCCCAAGGGGCGCGCGCTGTACGATGAATTGCTGGCCAAGTCCCGCCAGGCGCCGCCCGCCGCCGACAATCTCGCCCACCAGCGCCAATTGAGCGAGTACTTCACGGCATTCCCGGATGACCTGGACGCGCTGCAGCGTGACGCGCTGGCCTACTTCCATTACGCGATCAGCGAGAGCGGCCGCCAACGCCTGGCCGACGGCGAGCCAGCCCCGGCCTCGCTGGACGAGGCCCTGGCAGCAGACTGGATCGACGCCACGCCGATCACCTACGAGGATTTTCTGCCGGTCAGCGCCGCCGGCATCTTCCAGTCGAATCTCGGCGATGCCCGACACCAGGCGTATGCCAATGAATCCAATCAGGGCGCCTTCGAGCTCGCCCTCGGCCGGCCGGTTCACGACGAGTTCGAACTCTACGGCCGGTTGCAGGAGGACTCTCTGGCTCGCGTGCGGCAGCAGTTGGGGCTGGATGGTTGAGCAGAACGGCAGCGTCGATTCGTCGGTGGTCGCTGCCGGAACACTTCTCGTCGCTTGCATGGCGATAGCGTGCCGCCCGTCACCATAGGCTGGGAGCTTCCCTCCCGGAACCTCATGGAGACAGGCAATGGCTACGGTCAACAATAACAATGCGACCGCATCGGTCTCGACCGACGTCGATCTCTCCACGCTACGCAAGGTAATCGCGGCTTCGGTAATCGGCAATTTCGTCGAGTGGTTCGATTTTGCCGTCTACGGCTTTCTGGCCGTGGTCATATCGCAGCATTTCTTCCCGCCGGGGGACGATTCCCTGGCGCTACTGCAGACATTCGCCGTATTCGCGGTCTCGTTCGCCCTGCGCCCGCTGGGCGGCATCTTCTTCGGCATGCTCGGCGACAGGATCGGACGCAAGCGCATTCTGGCGGTGACCGTACTGCTGATGGCCGGAGCCACGACGCTGATCGGCATCCTGCCGACCTATGCAAGCGTTGGCCTGTTCGCCCCGCTGGCACTGGCGCTGGCTCGCTGCGTTCAAGGCTTCTCCGCCGGCGGTGAGTATGCCGGTGCCTGCGCCTTCGTGATGGAACACGCGCCCACCCATCGCAAGGCGCGCTATGGCAGTTTCGTCCCGGTTTCGACCTTTCTGGCCTTCGCTACGGCCGCGGCATTGACCTTCGTCATCAGTGCCCTGCTGTCAGAGGAAGCTCTGAATGCCTGGGGCTGGCGCGTACCGTTTCTGATCGCCGCACCACTGGGACTGGTCGGGCTCTACATGCGTTTGCGTCTGGACGAATCTCCCGCCTTCCAGGCCCTGAAAGCGCAACACGCCGTTCCGCAGGCACCATTGAAGGAAACCGTGCGCACGCATGGCGCGACCATCGTCAGCCTGAGCGCGTTCATCTCGGTCACGGCGCTATCGTTCTACATGTTCACCACCTACTTCACGACCTACATGCAGGTTGTCGGAAGCGCCTCGCGGACCACCGCCCTTCTGGCCAGCCTCGGCGCGCTGATCTTCGCGGCGGCGTTGTGCCCGTTCGTCGGCCGTTATGCCGACCGCGTCGGACGGCGCCGAACGATACTGACGGCGGGGATCTGTCTGATCGCTGCCGTATTTCCCGCCTATACGCTGGCCGGCAGCGGAGAATGGTGGGCATCGCTGATCGGCGCGATGCTGATGGCGGTGGGCGCGGTGATCTGCGGCGTAGTCACGGCGGTCCTGCTGTCGGAGCAGTTCCCGACACGCGTGCGCTACACCGCCTCGGCGCTCTGCTACAACGTCTCCTACACGATCTTCGGCGGCACGGCACCGCTGGTCGCGACGTGGTTGATCGAGCGTACCGGCAACAACCTGTCGCCGGCGATCTACCTGATCGCAATCACGCTGCTGGCGATGTGGGGTGGTCTGCGCCTGCCGGAATCCGCCCATCGTGCCTTGAACGCCGACGAATCCGAATGGCAGCGCGCTCCGAAATCCGCCGCCCAGCCGGCTCTCTGATCCATCGGCAAGCCGCTCACGGCTGGCTGATCCATCGGCAAGCCGCTCACGGCTGGCGGGCATAGATTCTGGCCCGCCAGTCGGCGACTTCGTAATCCGTGTCGAAATGGCAACCGCCATCGTAGACAGCGGCTTCCCGCGTTTCGCAGTACTGGGCAACCGCCTCCGGTGTAGGCTTGTGACCGCGCTCGACCCAGCGGTCGAGGGATTCCAGCGCAGCGGCATATTGCGGCGTGGAAAGCTTGCTGTGTCGAGCTTCGTCGGTATAGATCTGGACCAGCGAGTCGGCCGTGCCGCTATCCTGGCGTGCGCGCCGGTATAGCCATTCGTTCTCGACGAAGATGATCGGGTCGTCGATGGCGTGCATGGTCACGGTGGGGATGTCGGTATTCCCGCTCAGCCCCGCATCCGCGCCAAGCTTCTCGACCGCCCGGGCATCCTCGTCGAAGCGGGAGATCCCCTTGTTGAGCGCCTCGTCGTTGCTCGAGCCCCGGTAGCGTACGTTGCGGTTGGAGAACGGACTCGCACCGCCGAGACGCTGCTCGACCATGTCCTGAAACAGAAACGTCGACCAGCGCATGTGCGCCTTCAGCGTGCCGGGCGGAATCCGCACGACATCGACGATATTGTTCAGCGTCTGCTGCTGGATGAGCGTGCGCTGCGCCGCCGGCAGGCCGGCGCCGGTACAGGCGTCGACCCGGGCATTGAGTTCCTCCGGCGTCATCTCGGCGCCTTTGGGCAGCCCTTCCCAGAGCGGGTATTGCGTTTCGTCAGGATACGGGTGGTTGGCGCAGTAGTACTGGTAGACGGCGCGGAGATCGGCGCGAAACTGATAGGCCTGGGTACCGCCCCCGAGCACGCCGCTGGTGAGCAGCGCCCCATCGTAGCGATGGTGGCCATTGTCGTCCGTTCCGTAGAGCTCCATCGCCTTGGCGGCCACGTTACCGCCCCAGGACTGCCCGTGCAGGTAGATGCGTTCGGGCTGGCCGAAATGCTCGACGAACAGCCGTCGCAGATAGTCGGTGTCTTCGGCCGCCATGCGCACACCATATCCGCCACGCCGATAACTGGAGCCTGCCCAGGCGTAACCCTCGCGAACCATGACGTCATACTGACGCAGGTCGATATCGAGAGGATCGTCGGGTTGCGGGGCATTGGGGCGCGGCCCGCCATGACTGTGCAGAACCAGTTTGTGATTCCAGTCGTCGGGAATCGCGATCCAGTAGTAGGCGCCGTGAGTATCCTGGCCGGTGAAACATCGGGTGGCGGTCGGCAGCCAGTCGGGACAATCGGCCTGGGTCATTGAATCGGCATCCAGGGAAAGCTCGTCGGCCTGTAGCGGATGGCAATATCCCGCCAGCAGGCCGATGACCAGCAATCCTTGCCGCCAGGTGGGAGTTGGCTTCGGCACGCTTGGGCCCTCGTCGGTTTTGGCACGGAATGCCGTTACGACTGACCTCGCTGCCAAATGTTCCTCAGGCGGCGATGCCCGCTTACGCTTGGGAATCGGAGGACGGCACGCCGGAATCGCGCTGGAAATAGCGATGCCCGCAAGCGTGACAGGCGTCCAGACGGGCCACCTGATCGAGCATCACGCCAGCCCCGCAGTGAACACAGCTCATGCGCCCGGGCAGGGCCACTTCCCCGGCGGTATAGTCGGCCCGGGCCGCTTCGAGATCGTCATCGAAGCGTTCGCGGTCGATGGTGGTGCGATCGGCGATCGAGAACAGCGCTTCGCTGACTCGTCGCGAGAGCACGTCGAGATCGATCCCCAGCCAGGTCGCGACGCCTTCGCCGCCCTTGGCCAGAAACTGACGAAAATCACGCATGTCCCGCTCGACCCAGGCTCGCAGCAGCGCCACCTCGTCCTTGGTGAACTCCTCGAATTCGGCTTCGAATGCCACCGCCTCGTCGAGTTCCTTCTGAAAACTCTCCCAGGAGAGCTCCCCGCCGCCGTCCTTCAATCGGGTCAGAATGCGCTCGTACGCTTCGCTGAGACGGGAACGCGCCTCGGGTCGTGACTGTTGCTCATCCATGGCTATTCCCCTTGTCGTTACTGATCGAGTCGTTACTGATCGAGTCGTTGCCGATCGAGTTGCTGCTGGTCGATTTGCCTGGCTTTCATTGCCCGGCCCTTCCTGACGAACCCTGCGCACCGTGCCTTGTCTGTCAGGCGCCCTATTCGCCCAAAATCCACCCCGCCAGCGCCAGGCTCTTACTTGCGACGATGGGTCTGGGGTATGCTTGTGGGCCTGAAAAATCAAGCCGGCCCCGCGCTTTTCGTCTGTGATGAGTATAGCTTTTTGCGGGGACTCTGGCGCTCCCATACGCTGAACGCAAGGTGCCTGACCAAACCGATGGACGCACAGTACAACCCGCAAGCGATTGAAAACGCCGCCCAGCAATACTGGAACCAGCACCAGAGCTTCAAGGCCGTCGAGGATGCGACGCGCGAGAAGTTCTACTGCCTGTCGATGTTCCCCTATCCCAGCGGCAAGCTGCATATGGGCCATGTGCGCAACTACACCATCGGTGACGTGGTCACGCGTTTCCAGCGCATGCAGGGCAAAAACGTGCTGCAGCCGATGGGCTGGGACGCCTTCGGGATGCCGGCCGAGAACGCCGCCATCAAGAATCGGGTGGCGCCCGGCAAGTGGACCTACGAGAACATCGACTACATGCGCGGCCAGCTCAAGGCGCTGGGGTTCGCCTACGACTGGAATCGTGAATTCGCCACCTGCGATGTCGATTACTACCGCTGGGAGCAGTGGTTCTTCGCCAAGCTGGTCGAGAAAGGCGTCGTCTACAAGAAGATGTCGACGGTCAACTGGGACCCTGTCGACCAGACCGTGCTCGCCAACGAACAGGTCATCGATGGTCGCGGCTGGCGTTCCGGCGCGCGGGTCGAGCGCAAGGAGATCCCGCTGTGGTTCCTCAAGATCACCGACTACGCCGATGAGCTGCTGGCCGATCTCGACAAGGTCGAGTGGCCCGAGCAGGTCAAGACCATGCAGCGCAACTGGATCGGCAAATCCCGCGGCGTCGAGCTCTCCTTCGACGTCAAGGGCGAGGACGGCGACGAACAGACCGAGCGTCTCGACGTCTACACCACGCGCCCGGATACCCTGTTCGGGGTCACCTACGTCGCGGTGGCAGCCGGTCATCCGCTGGCCAAGCAGGCCGCCGAACAGGATCCGGCCATGGCCGAATTCCTGATCGAATGCCAGCAAGGCGGCAATTCCGAAGCCGAGCTGGCGACCATGGAGAAACGCGGCCGCGACACTGGCTATCGCGCCATTCATCCGCTGACCGGTCAGGAAGTGCCGATCTTCGTCGCCAACTTCGTGCTGATGGAGTACGGCACCGGCGCCGTGATGGCCGTACCTGCCCACGATCAGCGCGACTGGGAGTTCGCCACCAAGTACGAACTGCCGATCCAGCCCGTGATCGCCGATGCCGAAGGCAACGCGCCGGATCTCTCCGGCGGCGCCTACGTCGAGCACGGCAAGCTGATTCGCTCCGGCGAATTCGATGGCCTCGAGTTCGAAGCCGCGTTCGATGCGATCGCCGCCAGGCTCGAATCCCAGGGTCGCGGCAAGATCAAGATCAACTATCGTCTGCGCGACTGGGGTGTCGCTCGCCAGCGCTACTGGGGCGCGCCGATCCCGATCAAGTATGGCCCGGATGGCCAGACCGTTCCGCTCACCGACGATGAACTGCCAGTCGCGTTGCCTCAGGAGGTCGAGGTCGACGCTTCGGGTTCACCGCTCAAGAAGATGCCGGCGTTCTACGATCTGGGCGACGGCTGGACGCGTGAAACCGATACATTCGACACCTTCATGGAGTCCTCCTGGTACTACGCCCGTTTCTGCTGCGCCGACAACCCGGAGGCGATGCTCGACGATCGCGCCAACTACTGGCTGCCGGTGGATCTCTACATCGGCGGTATCGAGCACGCCATTCTGCACCTGCTCTACGCCCGCTTCTTCCACAAGCTGATGCGTGACGAAGGCTTGGTGAACGGCGACGAGCCGTTCCAGCGCCTGCTCACCCAGGGCATGGTCATCGCCGAGACCTTCTATCGCGAAACGGAAAACGGCGGCAAGGAGTGGTTCAACCCGGCCGACGTGGAAGTCGAGCGCGACGACAAGGGGCGCCCGACCAGTGCCAAACTGATCAGCGACGGGCAGCCGGTCGAGATGGGCGGCATCGAGAAGATGTCCAAGTCGAAGAACAACGGCGTCGACCCGCAGGCGATGATCGATCGCTTCGGTGCGGATACCGTGCGCCTGTTCATGATGTTCGCCGCGCCGCCGGAACAATCCCTGGAATGGTCGGATTCCGGCGTCGAGGGCTCGCATCGCTTCCTCAAGCGGCTCTGGAAGCTGGTTGCCGATCATGTCGCGGCGGGAACGCCGGCGTCGCTCGACGTGAACGCGCTCGACGATACGCAAAAGGATCTGCGCCGCAAGACACACGAGACCATTGCCAAGGCCGGCGACGACATCGGACGTCGTACCACGTTCAATACCGCTATCGCCGCGGTGATGGAGCTGACCAACGCGCTGGGCCGTTTCGACGATACCTCGCCGCAGGGTCTCGCCGTCAGTCGCGAAGCCATCGAAGCCTGCGTCCTGCTGCTGGCGCCGATCACCCCGCACGCTTGCCATGCGCTGTGGCAGGCACTGGGCCATCAGGAGCCGGTCATCGACGCGGCCTGGCCGACGGTGGACAAAGACGCACTAGTCAAGGCCAGCATCGAGATGGTGGTGCAGGTCAACGGCAAGCTGCGTGCCCGCCTGGACGTGCCCGCAGAGGCCGACAAGGCCGCGGTAGAGTCCCTCGCCCTGGCGGAGGAGAACGTGCAGCGCCATATCGAAGGCAAGAGCGTGCGCAAGGTCATCGTCGTTCCCGGCAAGCTGGTCAATATCGTCGCCAACTGAGCCGTTGCCATCTGAAACGTTGCCATCTGAAACGTTGCCACCTGGAACCTTGCCAAGCGGCAACGTTCGATATCGGACCCATCCGGCACTGCGAAAGCGGTGCCGTCATGTCAAAAGGAGCTTCTCATGATGCGTCGCACCGTTCTGGCCGGCCTGATGGCCGTGTCATTGACTGCCTTGGCCGGCTGCGGCTTCCAGCTCCGTGGCCTGAATCAGCCGACCCTGGCTATCCCGGAGCTGAATCTCAACGCCAACGTCTCGCCGTTCAGCGAGGAGGTTCGTCGCGCGCTGGAGAATGCCGGCACGCGTATCAGCGACACGGCGGACATCCGCCTCAACCTCGGCGACGAGCGAATCAGCGAGAATCGGCTCACGCGCTCCGATTCCGGCAGCCGCGAAACCGAAGTCACGCTGACGGCACCCTTCTCCGTTCAGCGCGAATCAGACGACGCCTACCTGTTGAATCAGCAGCAGTTGGAAGCGTCGACGACGGTATTGCTGTCGACCGACGACATCTATTCCGGTGAAGAAGTGCGCAACGAGGCCATCCGGCAGCTGCGTCGAGACGCGGCGACCCAACTGATCGATCGACTGGATGCGCTCGAGACCCCATGAAGGTATTTCCCGACAAGCTGGAAGACGCGCTCAAGAAACGTCTGCCGCCGGTGGTAATGGTGGCAGGCGACGAGCCGCTGATTCATCTCGAGGCCTGCGATGCCGTTCGCCGGGTTGCCCGCGAGCGTGGCATCGAGGAACGAGAGGTCATGCATGTGGAGTCGGGCTTTCAGTGGACTCAACTGCTGGAATCGGCTTCCAGCCTGTCGCTGTTCGCGTCGAGCAAGCTGATCGAAGTCCGGCTGGGCGGACAGTCGCCCGGCCAGGATGGCGGCAAGGCCCTCGAGGCTTACGCCGAACAGGCCGGCGACAGCGATAACGTACTGCTGCTGTCCAGCCAGCGTCTGGACCGCAAGGCGCAATCGAGCAAATGGTTCAAGACGCTGGACAAGCTGGGCGTGTTCGTCCCGGTGTGGCCAGTGGATCACCAGCGCCTGGGCTTCTGGATGCGTGACCGGGCCAATCGCTATGGCTTCACCATGGACATGGACGCGGCCCGACTTCTCGGCGAGCGCACCGAGGGCAACCTGCTGGCAGCCGACCAGGAGCTGCAGAAACTGGCGCTGCTGATGCCGCCCAACGCCCGCCTCGATGTCAGCGCCATCGCCAACGGGGTCGAAAGTAGTGCGCGTTACGATGTCTTCACGCTCACGGATGCCTGCCTGAAAGGCGACCGTGATCGAGTCGCGCGGATCGTGCGCGGCTTGCGTCAGGAAGGTGTCGAAGCGCCGGTCATTCTGTGGGCACTGACCCGCGAGCTACGTACTCTGCTGTCGATCTTCCAGCATCTCGACCAGGGTCAGAGTCTGGAACACGCCTGCAAGGCGCAGCGGCCGATGATTCCGGAAAAGCGCCGTCCCGGTTATCAGCAGGCACTCAAGCGACTCCCCCAGCGTCGTCTGCACAAGCTGCTGCTGTTCGCACAGCGCATCGATCTGGCCATCAAGGGCGCCGTCGCCCTGCCGGTGTGGGATTGCCTGCAGGATCTCGCCCTCACGCTGGCCGGCGGTCGCGGTTTGCTGGCGGAAATGCCTTACGCCTACCGTACCGCTTGACGTCTTTTACCGGACTTCTTTACCGGCGTCTCTGCCGGCCTTCTCAGCCAGCGTGAAACGAAGCCGAATTTGACCTCCCCACGGCACATCCATATAGTTGACTATCTCAACTATCCAGCAATGTACGTCACAGGCTCCATGTCCCGCCCTTACTCCTTTAACTTGCCGCTCGTGTTAGCCATCACCATGGCGCTCGGGCCGTTGTCGATCGATGCCTACCTCCCCGCTTTCCCGGCCATGGCCGATGCGATGGGGGTCGGCATTGGTGACGTGTCGAGGAGCCTCTCGGTCTATATCTTCGGTCTCGCCATCGGGCAACTGGTCGGTGGTCCGCTATCGGATCGCGTGGGGCGATCCCGCGTCATGTATGCGGGGCTGGCTATTTTCATCGCGGCCGCCCTGGGCATTACCCAGGTCGATGACCTGAACCTGCTGCTGATGCTGCGTGGCCTGCAGGCCTTCGGTGGTGGCTGGATCATGGTGCTGGTGCCGGCGCTGGTGCGAGACCAGGTCAGGGGGCGCGAAGCGGCCAAACTGTTCAGCATGATCGGGCTGATCATGGTGGTAGCTCCCGGTGTCGCGCCCAGCATCGGCAGCGCCCTACTGGCGCTTGGCGACTGGCACGCGATTTTCTGGTTCCTCGCCATCTACGCGCTCGGCGTGATTCCGTTGCAGGCTCGCGTGGTGCTGCGCCACGCCAGGCCCACCGCCAAGGCCCATCATGAAGACTCGCTGCTGACCCGTTACCGTTTCGTTCTGGCGACCCGGGCCGCGCTTCCTTTCATTGCCCTGCAGGCCTTTGCCTTCTCGGTCATGATGCTGTTCATCACTCACGCATCCTTCATCTATCAGGCCCATTTCGGTCAGTCGGAGAGCGCCTTCTCGCTGATGTTCGGCGCCAATATCCTGGTCATGCTGCTGGTCAACCTGACCAACCGCGCCGTTCTCCACCGGTTCACGTCGCGACAGATTCTGATTACCTGCCTATGCGTGCAGTTCACCGGTGTCCTGCTGCTATCACTGATGACCTGGCTGGAGGTTTCCGTCTGGCTGTTCCTGCCGGCCATGATGTTGACCATTGGCGCCCAGGGCGCCGTCGTGCCCAACAACCAGGCCTGCTTCATGGAATACTTCGAGCGCCATGGCGGCACTGCGGCCTCTCTGCTCGGTGCCTGCCAGTTCGGGGTTGCCGGCACGCTGAGTGCGCTATCGACCCTGCTGCCGGAAACGTTGGGCTGGGTCATCGCCTCGATGTTTCTCTGCTCGCTCGTCTGCATGGGTGTCATCGTCGGCGCACTGCGTCCACACCGGGCCCGCTGAACCGACCTGAACAGTCGTGAGCGTCACGCCTGCGGCAGACGTAAAAAAGCCGGGCGACGCCGCCCGGCTTAACGATGGACAAGCTGAAGGGATGTCTAGGCGGAAGGAAACCTAGGCGACGCTGGCGGTGTCCGGGTTATCGTCGACCCCGGCCACGGCAACCTCGTCACTGTCCACGAAGAGATCCTCGAAGGCCTGCATCAGGCTGGTGTTCTCGTCGCTCGAGGCGATCATCGAGGACATCGATGCCATGGGCGTCGCCGTCGCACTGGCTTCCGGTGTCAGCGTAAAGGACTGCAGGTTAAGCGCCCCGCCATTGAACGTCAGCCGCAGCGTCTGCTCACCCGCTGCGAGATCGAGCTTGATACCGTCGTTGATCTGGTAATTGTTCCAGCCACCGGTATTGGTGACGGACTGCGGCGCGGCGCTGGTATAGACAGCGCCATCCTGCTCGACGCTGGCCGTGACGGTGCGGCCGTTGGACATCGTGGCAGCGGCGAACGACAGCTGATAGGTGCCCGCCTGGGCGACGTCGATGGTGTACTCCACCCATTCGCCATTGGCGATCGAGCCGATCGAGTTGCCGTTGTCGCGCAGATCGACGCCTTCGTTCCTCGTGTTGACGCCCAGCTGTTCCTCGCTACTGTCATGGTAGGCGACTTCCGCCCCACCCTCGTCATAGAGCCCGGCATTCAGCGTCAGCCCATCGTCCACCGCCCAGGGCGTGCTGGAAGCGTTGAATGCCGATTGAGCGGCAGGTGCCAGACTGAAGGACTCCAGATTCTGCGAGCCGCCGTTGAAGGTCAGCCGCAGGGTCTGCGTCCCCGCCTCCAGGGCCACGTGCTGGCTGTCGGTTGCCTCGAAGGTGTTCCAGCCGCCGGTGTAATCGACGCCGATGGTCACGACTTCGTAGACCCCGGCGCCGTTGTCGAACGTGGCCGTGATCGAGCGGGCGCTACCCGTCTGCGCACCTAGCGCGGACAGGAACGAGAGATCGTAGACGCCGGCCTGATCGACCTCTAGCGTGTATTCGACCCACTCCCCGTCCTCGATCCAGCCGATGGCGTCGCCATTGCCGCGAATGTCCACTCCGCCCTCGCGGAAGCTGGTGCCCAGCTGGGTTTCGCTGGAGTCCTCGTAGGTCAGATAGGGCGCGCCCTCGTCGAACAGCGCCGCATCCAGCGTCAGGCCATCGTTATCCACGACCCACGGCGTTGCCGAATTGTTGAATGGGGTGCGTGCCGCCGGCTCGATACCTTCGACCAGGAACACGTTGTCGTTGTAGTCGTAGTTGATGCCGGTGTAATCCATGACCACGAAGTAGGTATTGGCGATGGCGTTTCCGGCGGTGTCGTAAGCCTGGAAGACACGCACGGTATGGCCACGCTCGATACCCGCGTCCTCGGCCGGGGGCGTATTGCCGCCGGAAGGATTCAGCGAGGGGTCGGTGGAGAGATCGGCGATCGAGATGCCGAAGATGTCGTCGCCGGCCCAGCTGTCGGGAATCCGCCCACGAGTGAAGGACGCCGTTGCATAGTCGCCGTTGGCGATTTGCGGCAGGAACGACTGGCTATAGAGGCTGTCGTGATTGCTCAGCGATGCGCGCGCCGCCTTGTCGCCCGGGGCATGCAGCGCCAGCAGCGCGCCACTGTACCCGTGCAAGGCCGCCAGCTGGGTGACTGTGGCCGACTCGACGCCGTCGGCGATCTGCCAGTAGCGCGACAGCACTTCCTGGTCGTTGGCCGCTCGGTAGAGATCGAAATCCTGCAGCACGGAGCTGCCACCACCGTCCAGCGTCGACAGGCCATCGATGTGATTGCCGAAGCCGAACACTTGCCAGATCTCGTTGAGGTTGGGCTCCCAGCCCCCTTCGTCCCGCGCCTGCCAGAAGCCGGCCAACTGGATCTCCGTCACCGGCTGATCGGCATCGTTGGAGACGATCGTCATGGTGCCTTCGAAGACGCCACTGGCTGCGTTACTGGTCGGCGGTGTATAGGCGTCCCGGTTGAACAGTACGCCAACCTCGATGGATTCGCCGGGCGCCAGCCTCAGGTCATCGAGGGCATCCGCGTCCGCCAGCATGAACGGGCCGCTCAACGTCACGCTGCTGACCCACAGATCACCCGTGCCGTTATTGGTGATGACGACCGACCCGCTATCCTTGTACTCGCGCGGCACCGGGGAAGAGCTGGTCGCATCGTTGTCTTCGAGATAATTGAAAGCGATGCGGTCGCTGAAGTAGGCCGGATCGGTACTGACAACGCTGATGTTGCCGTCGGAGACGACCGTGACGGGCTCGTCCGACACTTCTAGCGAGTCGATATCGGGCCCGACACCATTGGGCGCGATGACCGTGACGGTGTTACTGCCCGCCGCCAGCGTCACTTCCACCGTCTGGTAGATCCAGTCGCTCACCGTCTGGCTCTGGGCAGGGAAGTTGACCGTCGGATAACTGACCCCGTTGATCGTCAGCGCCATGGGGCGGTCGGCCTTGCCACTGGTCAACGAGTAGCGGAATGCGATTTCATAGACACCGCTCTGATCGACGTCCACATCCCAGCTAAGGCTCTGGTCGCCGCTGCCGACGAAATCGACGAAGCCTTCGCCCGAGGCGTCACGATCGGTCTGAGAGGAAGGAATGACGACGGCGCCGCCCTCGATGACCGCAGCCTCTGCTTCGTAGACGGCATAACCCGGCGTCGTGTCCTCGACCAGTACCTGCAACTGATCGATATTCGGCCCCGTGTTGCTGGTCGACTGCAGTCGGATCGTATTGGCGCCGGCGATCAGCTCGGCCGGAATATCCAGTGTCTGCCACGTATTCCATGCGGCATTGCCACTGACACCGACCGGCGGCGCGAAACCATAGACGCCGATGCTGACATCGTTGACGAAGACTTCCAGCGGCCGGTTGGCCGTGCCCCCGTTGGCGTAGCGAATCCGAAGTACGGCATCGCCAGCGTCGGCCGCACTCATGTCGACGTTGAAAGTGATGAAATCCGCCGTGGTCGCGCCAAAGTCGGCGTAGCCGCCGATCACACCATCGCTGTCGTTGGTGTTGCCGTCGAGCCCGTAGGCGCCGGGACGCACGCCGTACTCCGATCCGACATCGGTGGGCTCGGGGTTGTCGCCGTCTCGGATCACGATCTGAGCGCCGGCCCCGGAAGCGATGATCGCCTGGGACTCGTCTTCGGCCTGGATAGTGGCAATAGTAGTCAAGTCGGCATCTCCTTCTCCGGGGTCAATGATATCGCCAGGCACCGGATCCAGCCGGACGACCTGGCTCTCGCCCGTGCTGCGATTGAGCGTTATCAGATAGAGCTGGCCGGTCAGCGGATTCTCGATGATATCCAGGGGATCGACATAGGAGATGACATTACCGTCGACGTCACGCAGCACGTTATCGTTCGAGACGTTGCCCTCCTCGTCCAGCGTGATCCAACGGATATCGTCACCGCCGGAGTACTCGACGAACAGCAAGCTGCCGTCCAGCGTCGCGCCGAAAACGTTGCTGGTATATTCGATGGCGCCGTTGGGTGAACGGTTGGTACCCAGGGAATACACATCGTCGATCGCGTAATTGCTGTCGGGGTTGGTACCTACCGCGTACTCGTCGGTCTCGTTGGTATCCTCGCCGGCGGTCGGATTCCCGCCGTTGAGGATATATTCGTCGTGCATCGGGTTGGGGTGGCCGTAGTAGCCCCCTTCCTCGACCTTGAATAGCCAGTCGTCCTCGATGCCCACGTTGATCAGCCCTTCGTTGTAGGCCGTCGAAGGATCGTCCGGCGTGACACCGCCGGCAGCCGAGCCGTTGGTGGGCGCGTACAGGCTGCCGTTGGAGTGCCATACCAGATCATAGGCGTTGCGAATGCCGGTGGCGTAGACCTTGAGGACGGCATCGGCCGCAAATGGATCGTAGTATTCGATCAATACGTTGCCGTCGGCATCCTGCATCGTCGCGGTGCCATCTTCCGCGAAGACCAGGTACTGGCCGCCACCCATGTCGATGGGGCCGTTCTTGAGGTCGCCGTCATCGTCTTCGTAGCGAGTGTTGGAACCATCGGTCGGCAACGGTTCGGTCGAGACGTCGAAGCCCCCCGCCGGCGCATCCCGATACGGATCGATTTCGAGTACCGCGGCGTTCAGCAGTCGCTCGGGACGGTTACCCCAGGCACTGTCGTCTCCACCCATCGCGGTGTTGGCCCCCTGCGAGACATACAGCAGATAAGGCGGCACGTCAGGGTTGGTCTCGGCGTCGTATTCGGGGTTGGCGTGGAACACCAGGCTGTTGGTGACATGGTCGCCGTTGGAACGCGGCAGCCCCGTGATATAGGTTTCCGCCAACCCGGAGAACGTGGCGTCGCTATCGTCGATCGTGACCTTGCTGACCCGTCCGCTGAAATCGGGCACACCGTTATCTCGCCCGCTTAGCGGAATGGGGTAGTTGTCGGTCACCCATAGCACGTTGGGGTCGGTCGGATCGAAAGCGAGCCCCATGATGCCCCGAGCGCCCTCCTCGCTCTGGAAGTAGTCCAGCGCCAGCGTCTGCTCGTTGGACAGCGCCCCGGTGACCGGATCGACATCGAAGCGCTTGATCTCGCCGTTCATGGTCGAGACGTAGATCTTGCTGTAGTCCGGCGACATGGTGATGGAAGTAAACAGGTACGCTCCATCTTCGGCACCGTTCAGCTCCACCGTCGTGTCGAAGGCCACTTCGCTGTCCTGGACTTCCGGTTCGGCGCCGGTCACGAAGGTAGTGGTGAATTTCTGGAACTCGCGGGTGGGCGCGCTGGGATCGTCGTTGTCGCCGCGGTCCTGGAAGCCGTCGATCACCAGCGTGTAACTGGTGTACTCATCCAGCTCACCCACCGGCGATATGGTCAGCGAATCGAACCCGCCGGTGGTATTGATGTTGAACGCGACCTCTTCACCGGTAACGGTGTTGAAGAGCTTGACCGAGCCGTCGTTGAGACTCTCCAGCAGCGCGCCGCCGCGACCGTCGACCACCGAAATACCGATGAAGATATCGGACGTAGGATCGACGCCCACCGGCGGCGTACCATCCTCCGCCTGGAGGGACACCTCTACCTGCTGCTCGCCGACACCGGCAACCGCTCGTGGATCAGTGAAATAAGCGTAATCCGCTGGTGCCTCGCGGTCATCGTTGGGCGTCAGATCCGGCAGTGACTGGATCTCGATGTACTGAATTTCAGTGTTGGCGCTGTCGACGCCGATCGAATCGAGCGTCAGCCGCCCGTCGGTGACCTGCACGATCCGCGTGACCAGCGTCGACCGGTAACCCTCGCTGTCGTTGGTGGGATCGTCATCGGCAGGGAAGCCGTCCGGCCGCTCGGATGTCAGTTCACCGAACGATTCACCCTCGGCATTGATAAGATTGACGCTGTCATAGGAGCCGCCACTGTCGCCAATGGAGATCGTGACTTCGTAATAGCCGTCCTCCAGTTCGATCTCCCAACCGGCGTCCTGGCTGTAGCCGGGTTTGTCGAAACCTGCGTAGGTGGCTTGCAATGAGTCTACGTTGGCAAGCGTGCCGCTGCGATCTCCCAGAGCATCGGGGTCCTGACCGGCGATCGCCATCGGCATCGTACCGTTGGCTGTGCCATTGGCGATGGACGCTTCAGTCACCCATCCATATTGGTAGCTCTGACCGTCAATGTTCACTGACTGCTTCCCGAACGCCAATCCGGTATCCGCTACATAGCCGTCTGGCGTCGTGGAGTCTGCCGGCTGAAAGTTGATCTTCACCTCGAAGCGCTCACCCGGTTCTACGCTCGGCTCACTTTCTACTTCGCTATCAACCGACAAACTGTCGATATTGGGTCCGGTATTGCCGATATTGGCAAGTCTGATCACGTTATCGCCGGCACTGAGGTCGATCTCGATCGTAGTCTCGGTCCAGTTTTCCCAACCTGCGCTACCCACTCCGGTAGACGCAAAGGCGATGATTCCCTGAGCATCTCCGTCCACGGACAGCGCCATGGGGCGATCCGCCGCGCCGCTGCTGGCGTAACGAATCGTCAGGAAATAAGTGCCTGATTCGACGACGTTAATCGCGAAGGAGGCTGCATCCCCCGCCTGCGAGCCCATATCCAGATAGCCGCTACCATTGAAATCACCCCACAACCCATCGCTGCCACCACCACTGGCTTCAGGATTGTTGGCATCTCGCACGACGGTATCAGCCAGAGAAGAACCATCATCGATGGCAAGCGCTTCTCCCTCGATCGAAAACGCCACCTTGGGAATGGCCTCGGCGTAGTCGAAGCTGATCTGATCGATATTGGGGCCGTTAGGTATCCCCCCCTCTTCTGTCGAGGGTATCGTCCACTTCAGCGTATTGCCGCTCGCCGAAAGCGGCACCGACACGCTGATCTCGCTCCAGTCGGTCCAGGATCCGGTCGGCGGGAACGAGACCAGTGTGGGCTCGGCACCATTGATGGAGAGCAGCAGCGGGCGATCGCCGGTTCCGCCATTGACGTAGCGAATCGTCGCGGTATAGATCCCGGTCTCCTCGGGGGAGACCTGAAAGGTGATCGCATCGCCGGCATTCGTGCCGAAGTCGACATAGCCGCCATCGATCGCGCCCGCCCTGACGACGCCCTGCGCGTCGGGATGTTCGCTGTCGACGACTCGCGTCAGGCCAGCGCTGCTCGTCGATCCGCTGTCATCGATGGAGACCAGCGCCGGGTCTTCGGCCTGAATGACCAGCTGCGCCGGCCCGTCGTCGACAGCGACCGCGGTCAACGTCAGGCTGTCGATATTCGGGCCGCCTCCCACGATGTTCTCCAACCGGATGACATTGGTACCGCTATCCAGGGTCAATGTCAGCGTCGCGTGCTGCCAGGTTTCCCAGCCGACCGTCCCGGTACCGGTCGAGGGAAACGTCAAGGTGCCCTGATCGTTGCCATCGACCAGCACCGCCATCGGGCGTGAAAAACCAGATGCACTACTGCCGGCATACCGCACATCGAGCTGATAGGTGCCGGCAGCGGCGACATCCACCTCGAAATAGGCCGCGTCCCCGATCTGTCCGCCCATGTCCATGTACCCGGTACCGCTCGATCCATCCCATAGCCCATCAGACCCCGCTGCCGCCGTAGCTTCGGGATTCGCTGAGTTACGAATTACGGTGTCGGCAGCCGAGGCGCCATCATCGGGCATCAACGATTCGCCCTGGAGGGTGAAGACATCGCCCGACCAGCCTTCGACATTGACGATTTCGATATCGATCGATTGCTCACTGCCAGTCAAAAGCTGACCGCTTCCATCCAACGCATCCAACATCAGATTGGTCAGACCTCGGTCCAGATCCGAGGGCAACGTGAAACGATAGGGGCTCTCAGAGGTCAACTGCTCGCTCGGATTACCCGCCGAGTCAGTTACCGCAAGAGAGAGACCGGCGACGTCACTGGCGACAAAGCCAGCGCTGTCGATGGGCGTGACTTCCAGCCAGTAGTCCTCGCCAAGAAAGTCACGGGTGATCGCAGCGCCCTGCGTCAACGTCTCGACGACGTCACCTGTCTGGGCATCGATGATGGATAGCGTGAACATGAATGGAGCACCTACGCAGAAGTTGGTGTTTATGAAACGAGCGAGAATGACCTTCACCCGTTCGGCGCTAACCGACACGATGTTGACCTTCCGGGCACTAACGGAAGCCCCCTATCGCTGGTCGTTGTTATGTACAGGAAGACCCAGGACGGACTCGTGACTAAAATTTTATCGCCGGAGTCTTACCGATGGAGTCTTACCGATGGCAACCTAGCGCTTCTCACTTTCGGCGCAAAGTTGAAACTTCTACAACCATGAAAACGAATTTAGCGAGGCGCAGGAAAGATTTGAGTTTTCCACGCCCTGATTTCGGCAAACCATCATCGTGTTAGCCAAGCTTCTGCCCCTATTATAAAGGCGCGTTTACATAAAATTTCAAGAATGAGAAATATCAAACTAAAGCACTAAAAATCGCCCTGAAATTTCAGCACAAATTCGTAACCGCCACTCCATTAGATCCTTTATTTTTATTCCCACCAACTTCCCAACCCACTAAACCAATCGCGAAAAGCCACAATAAATCATTGTTTTTTAAAAACTATTAGAAAATTCTAAAATTCATCAACCTCTCTTTACCGAGAAAAACCATTTAAAATCCCGCTTGTAAGCTTGTGCACAATTTACGCATCCTGATGGGAACAGCGATGCATCAACGCCACTTTCCACAACAACCTCAGAAGAGAAAATGCTGTGGCAAACCCCCAGGACAAAACCGACCTGCAAAGGGCTATCTCGGCCAGTCGTCAGGCCTTTCTGTTTATCTTATTGTTCAGTTTGTTCATCAACTTGCTCATGCTGGCGCCGTCGATTTACATGTTGCAGGTATACGATCGCGTGATCACCACCCGTAGCCCTGAAACCTTGCTCATGTTGACGCTGGTGGTGGTGTTCCTGTTCGTCGTGATGGGCGCCTTGGACCTGGTGCGTTCGCGCATCCTGGTTCGTGTCGGTAACCGGCTCGATATGCAGATCAACGAGCGACTCTATCAGGCCACATTCAAGCGAGCGCTGCTGGCGCCGGGCAGACCGTCGGCTCAGCCATTCAATGACTTGACTACGCTACGCCAGTTTCTCAGCGGCAACGGATTGTTCGCCTTCTTCGATGCGCCCTGGATTCCTGTCTACATCGCCATATTGACGCTGTTCCATCCCTGGTTCGGGATCTTCGCCGCCGTCGCCGCCAGCGTGCTGCTGGCACTGGCATGGATCAACGAAAAGAGCACCCAGTCGCTGCTGAGCGAAGCCAACCGGGAGCACATCCAGTCTCAGGACCTGGCCCAGAGCAATCTGCGCAATGCCGAAGTGCTCCAGGCCATGGGGATGCTGCCGAATCTGCTCGCCCGCTGGCGAGGAAAGCATCACGACTATTTGCTGCATCAATCCCATGCCAGCGATCGAGCCGGTACCCTCAGCAACGTGTCGAAAACTCTGCGAATCATGTTCCAGTCGCTGATCCTGGGGCTGGGTGCCTTTCTGGTCATTGAAGGTAGCCTGACGGGCGGCATGATGATCGCCGGCTCCATCCTGATGGGCCGCGCGCTGGCGCCAATCGACCAGATGATCGGTGGCTGGAAGGGTTTCATCGCCGCACGTACCGCGCACGGACGGCTCAATGCTCTGCTTTCGGCGGTACCTGCCGAGCCTCAGCGCATGCCACTGCCGCCACCGACCGGGCGCCTGGCACTTGAGTCCGTGACCGCGGGCCCTCCCGGCGAAAGCCGGCCGACGCTATGGGAGCTCGATCTGCTGTGCAACCCCGGCGAGCATATCGCTATCGTCGGCCCGAGTGCCGCGGGCAAGTCGACGCTCGCTCGCGTCATGCTGGGCGTCTGGCCGGTTCAAAATGGCTGTGTCCGGCTAGGGGGCACCGATATCGGCCAATGGCCGCGGGAACGGCTGGGGCCTTTCATCGGCTATCTGCCTCAGGATGTCGAGTTGTTCGACGGCAGCATTAGCGAAAACATTGCCCGCTTCGGTGATCTGGATCCCGCGCGGGTCATCGAGGCCGCCCAGAAGGCGGGCGTGCACGACATCATTCTGCGTCAATCGGCGGGGTATGACACCCAGATCAGCGGGGCCGGCGGCATCCTTTCCGGCGGGCAGCGCCAGCGACTCGGCCTGGCCCGGGCGCTCTACGGCAACCCGGTTCTGGTGGTGCTCGATGAGCCGGATGCCAATCTCGATGCCAGCGGCGAACGCGCGCTGCTGCACTGCCTGCGCCAGCTCAAGACTCAAGGCACCACAGTGTTCATCATCAGTCATTCACCGACCATCCTCGAGCATGTCGACCGTGTTCTGACGCTGCAGGAAGGACGCATGGTGTCCTGCGCTCCCGCCCGCCAGCCTGCGCCAAAGATGGCGCAATCCTCGCGGGAGAGTGGCACACCCGTTCACTCCATCCGGATGCGTGCCCGCGGTAAACCGGACGACTCGCGATCATCTCTTCCTCTCCCCCCGGAGCCGCCGACGTCATGACGATTTCCTCTGCCGCGCCGATAGCGCTCGGGGCTCCTGCCCCTCAGTTGCCCACCAGCGATCGCACCAGCCGGCGCTGGGGACTGGCCATTCTGGTATTCGCCCTGGGCGGTTTCGTGCTGTGGTCGGTCACGGCCGATCTCGCGGTCGCGGTGGTGGCGCCGGGATCGGTTGCCGTCGAGACCTCGACCAAGAAGGTTCAACACTTCGAGGGCGGTATCGTCAAACGCATCCTGGTCGAGGATGGCGATCAGGTCAGCGCCGGAGATTCGCTGATCGTACTCGACGACACCCAGCCGCTGGCCAAGCTCTCGATTGCCGAATCGGAATACCGCATCGCCCTGGCGAGCGAGGTCCGCCTGCTGGCCGAGCAAAGTGACCGCAACATGCTGACGTTTCCCGATATCCTGCTCGATGACGTGTCGCCGCGGGTGCAGGCCGTGGTCGACGTGCAGCAGCGTCTGTTCCAGGTCCGCCGGCAGTCGTTGAAGGATGCGCTGTCCGCGCTGGACGAGAAGGCTCGCCAGATGCAGGAGCAGATCGCCGGTCTCGAACGATTGCAGCAGGTCAATCGATCCAAGATCAACTCGCTTTCCGGAGAAGCCAGCGACTATCGCACGCTGTTCAAGGAGGGGCTTGGAGACAACCAGCGTCTGCGTGAGCTCGAACGCCAGGTGCTCGAGTATCAGGGGGAAAACGCCCAGCATAGCGCCGAAGTGGCGCAGCTACGTTCGCAGATCAGCGAAAACGGCTTCCAGAAGGAGATTCGTCGGCAGGAGTACCACCAGGAAGTCGGCGAATATCTCAAGGATGTCCAGTCCCAGGTGACGGACGCCGAAGAGCGAGTCACCGCGCTGCGCGACCAGGTTCAGCGTACCGCCATCGTCGCGCCGGTCTCGGGGACCGTCGTCGGTCTCCAGGTCCACACCCAAGGCGCCGTTATTCGCTCCGGCGACACAGTAATGGAAATCGTCCCGGCCAACGAAGCCTTTATCGTAGAAGCGCGAATTCCCGACCGCGACATCGACAACGTCCGCATCGGACAACCTGCCGAGATTCGCTTCAGTGCCTTCAACCAGCGGTTATCCAATGTCATCGAGGGAGAGGTCGCCCACGTTTCAGCGGACAGCTTCGAAGACGAGGCCACACGAACCCATTATTACAAGGCGCGCATCCGCGTCACCGATTTGGGTCATTCCGAAATGACTTCCTCGATGCAGCTGCTGGCCGGCATGCCTGCCGAAGTCATGCTGAAGACCGGCGACCGCACCTTTGCCAGCTATATGTTCAAACCGTTCAGCGACATGCTGGCACGCGCGATGCGAGAAGAGTAATGCCATCGATTCACCAATGGATCCTGACCGGTTGTCTGGCGACGCTGATCGCCACGGCGCATGCCCAGCCACTCAAGATCGAAGCGCCGCTACCGGAGCCGGCCGGCACCGCACCAGCGCCGCTACCTTCCCTTCCACAGCTGGTCGCCCTGGCGCTGACCTACGACAGTGGATTGCAGAGCCAGCGCCTGGATAGCCAATCGATGGCGCAGGAAGTGCCGATGGCGCAGGCAGGGTTGCGCCCCCGGCTCGATGCCACCGCCGCCTATCGCTACACGGACGCCGATAATATCTATACCGACAATCCCGATGACTATCCTGACGAGGTCTATGACGATCGCGTGTCCGGCCGGACGCGGGACACCAGCTGGGAACTGCGGATGACACAGCCGCTGTTCAGTCTCGAGCGCTGGCGCCGGGTCGGCAAGGCTCGCGCGCAGATGGATGCGGCCGCGCTGCAGGTAGCCGTCGCCGAGCGTGACCTCGCGGTCAAGGTGGTGGAAACCTATCTCGATGCCTATCAGGCCTCGCGCAAGCTGGGCTTGCTGATCGCGCAGCGCGAGTCGCTGGTACTGCAGCAGCGCCAGGCGCAACGGGCCTACGACCTGGGCATCGGCGATCGTATCAACCTGCTGGAGTCCCAGTCGCGGCTGGACCAGGCGGTCGCCGACCAGACATCGGCGGAAAATGACCTGACCAACGCCCTGAGCGATCTCGAAAGGCTGACCGGCGTTTCGCTTCCCTTTGATCCGGTGCTGGTCGATACCCCGGAGAACCTGAACATCGCGCCGGAATCTCGCCCGCTGGAGAGCTGGCTGTCACTGAGCCGGAATAACGTGCAGGTGCGCCTGGCCGCCGAGCGCCAGCGCGTCGCCGACAGGGATACCGACGTGCGACGCGCGTCACGCTATCCTGAACTCAACCTGGTGGTCGGCTACAGCGATGTCGACAGTAACGATGCCTTGCGAACCAGTAACGACCTTTCGGCCAGCGTGGAGATGAACCTGCCGATCTACCAGGGTGGCTATACCACCGCCAGCATTCATCAAGGAGAGCTGACGGCACGAGCCAGCGCGGCCAGCACGGAGAACGAACGCCGACTGGCTCAGCAGGAGGTTCGCAAGCGCCTGCTCAGCATGCAGGGCGACCTGCGCCAGTTGGAGGCCCTGCAGCGCTCGGTGGAATCCGGCAGTCTGTTTCTGCAGGCGGCGATTCGCGGCGAATCTCTCGGCCTGAGAGATCTAGTAGATGTCCTCGATGCCCGCTCTTCGCTCTATGATCTGCGCATTCGCTTCATCGAAACGCTCTGCCTCTATCTCGAGGATCGCACCTATTTGCAGGCCACTACCGATCAACTCGACACATCGACACTGGCGGAGGTGGCAAGCATTCTGGAGCGTGTCGAACGGGCAGCGCCGAGCGACGATGGCTGAACCGGCCCAGGTTGGGAAAAGAAATATCGGGCAATGCTCCGATGACGAGACGGTCGAGGCGCCAATATTTCCAAGTCGCAGTCGACCGCATTCGACAACCGTACGATCGTAGAACGATCTGCTATCTTGACTAAAAAATCGCCGGATATGGTGTTCGGCGGGATCGACCGAGGGGATGCAATGAGCCTACCACTATGGTGCCTGCTGATAACCGCGCTATTGCCCTTCTGGCTGGCATTCTGGAGCAGCAGCGTCAGGCGTCGGGAATTCGGTCATCTGGATAATCATCATCCACGCCAGCAATATGCGCAGATGACAGGTAAAGGCGCGCGTCTCTGGGCAGCGCAAAGCAACGCCTGGGAAGCGCTGGCGCTGTTCACCGCGGGTATCGTTGCCATGCAGACCTCGGGTGGCGGCGGCAGGCTTGCGGATATCGCCTGCGTTGTCTTCGTGCTGGCTCGGATCGGTCATGGTCTCTGTTACGCCATGGATCTGGCGACGCTGAGGTCTTCTCTTTTCGTCGTCAGCTTTCTGGCCGTACTGTCACTTTTCATGACGGCCCTGCTATAGGCTACATGGCATCAAGGTGCGAGCTTTCGG
Source organism: Salinicola sp. 4072 (assembly GCF_036663415.1). Classification (NCBI taxonomy): domain Bacteria; kingdom Pseudomonadati; phylum Pseudomonadota; class Gammaproteobacteria; order Oceanospirillales; family Halomonadaceae; genus Salinicola; species Salinicola sp. 4072. Next base: position 62,468 of record NZ_JAXOVV010000021.1, read on the forward strand.
AAAGAGGGCCACGGCGAGAACCCATAGCGTTCAGGACCATCAAGTTTTAGCGAAATGAGCCGATAGAGTTCGAATCACCTTCCGTGATTCGCTTTTGCCATTCGAGTGCGATCGAGATCCCGTCCCATGTCCATCGACAATGAATTCCAATGCGGTTCGCCACAAGACACCGACGATAGCCTCGGAGAATCAGTGCTGCCTGCCCCGCCTTTCGGAAACGCGATGGTTGGTAATCTCGACACACACCAGCAATGGGCGCTGGAAGCCATGGCGGCAGCCCAGACCTCCTACTGGCGGTGGGCCGCCCCCGAACGCAGCTTTCTCTGCGGCACGGTAACCGAACGAAGCGATAGCGACCTTCTGCGTCTTGACTGGTGGACGCTATTGAAGACGATGCCGTCGGCCGAGCGTCGGCGGCTGATCACCCTATGGCGGCGAATGAACGACGGTCAGCAGGACCGCGTCGACGTGCTGATACAACCCGACGCCACCAAGCCATCGATCTGGTGGCGCATCCGCGGCGCGATCACCTCGCGCGACGATGACGCCTCCCCTCTCGCGGCAACCGGCACCTGGGAAGTCCTCGACGATCCGCGTGACCAGCGACCTCATGGCAGCGTCCGGGCGCACGCGTTCGCCGCCTCGCGGGATTCGATGCTGGTCGTCGACAATCGCTGGCGCATTCTGGAAATCAACGACGCGTTCACCGCGCTCGGGGGGTTACCACCGAGCGCGATACTCGGCCGCGCACTGCAGCAGTACATAGATGCCGATGTGCTGCGCTCCGACCCGGCGACGGTCGCGCGTAACGATCGCATCCAGCACTACGAAGGACTCTTCCATGTCGAAGGGGCAGCACCCGTTCCCGTGGAATTGACCGTCAGCCACTTTACGCTGGACGAAACTGGCGAGACTCACTATATCGCCGCGCTACGGGACATCTCGGCACGCAAGCGCTCCGAGCGGGAGCTGGAGCATCTCGCCAGGATCGACACGCTGACCCAATTGCCCAATCGTGCGACGCTGCAGCAGACGCTGAACGGGCGGCTGCTCAGGCTCCTGCCTGGACACGGGCTCGCGGTCCTCTTCATCGATCTGGATGGTTTCAAGCACATCAACGACTCGCTGGGGCACCAGTCGGGCGACATCCTGCTGAAAATCATCGTCAAGCGGCTACGCGCCACGGTGCGTAGCAAGGATCTGGTTGCGCGCTGGGGCGGCGACGAATTCGTCGTGGTCATCGAGGTGGGCAGCGACACGGAACTCGCCGACAGGATCGCCCAACGCCTGCTCGAAGCGCTGTCCCACCCCATGGTGATCGGCGGGCATCAGATCAGCGTCACCGCCAGTATCGGCATCGTTCACGCGCCGCAAAACGGGCGTGATGGAGAGACTTTGCTCAAGCATGCCGACGTCGCCATGTATGCAGCGAAGAACAAGGGCAAGAACGCCATCATCGTCTACCACGAGCAGCTGAAGCATCACAGCCTGGAACAGATGTCGATGCTCGCCCACCTGCGGGAAGCCATCGCCAAGGACGCTCTCGACTTCGTGGTCCAGCCCAAGTTCGACGGCAATAATCGGATGATCGGCGCCGAACTACTTGCGCGCTGGATGACCGAAGAACATGGCGAAGTCCCCCCTGCCGTCTTCGTACCACTTACCGAAAACAACGGAATGGCGTCGGCACTGGGCAACCTGGCCATCGACCGCGCCGCCCGATATGCCGCCCGCCTGGCCGCCACGGGTAATCCGTTACCGGTATCGGTGAACATCTCCGCACTGCATGTCATGGACGATAAGCTGGCGAATACGCTGCGCAGTGCCTGCCATCGTCATCACATCACGGCCGACCAGATCGAACTGGAAGTGACGGAGTCCGTGTTCATGGAAGACACGCGGATACCGGAAGCCCGGATCGAACATCTCAGAAGTCAGGGCTTCCGTGTCGCGATGGATGACTTTGGCGCCGGCTACTCATCGCTGGGCTATCTCAAGCGACTGCCCTTCGACACCATCAAGATCGATCGCTGTTTCATGCACGGCCTGGAGGCGGACCGGCGTTCACGCGACCTGCTGGCAGGCATCGTCGAACTGTGCAACCTGCTCGGCATGGAAACCGTTGCCGAAGGCGTCGAGACCGAAGAACAATGGCAGTTGCTGCAGACGTTGGGCGTCAAGCAGTACCAGGGGTTCTATCTGGGCCGCCCCATGGCAATGGAACAATTGTTGGAGCGGCTGAAGAGAGATACCTGATGGCGTCTTCAAATAAAGCATTTCTAACAGTCACATGGCGTCAGACCGGGGAAAGAAATCAGCTGGTAGCATCGGGCGCCGTGCTGGCGTAACGTGCAAAACGTCATCATTCACTCGCCCGACTTCGTGAAGCCGTTACCCATGTCTCCGACTTTCAGCCTGATCGCTCCTGCCTCCTTCACCCGACCCGATGTGCTGGAACAAGCCGCCCGGGCCTTGCAGCCGTTCGGTATCGCCGTTCGCTTTCCCGATCGGCTACAGGATCAACGGCGCTATCTGGCCGGGAGCGTCGAGCATCGCCTTCAGACGCTCTACGATGCCTACGCCGATCCCGACACCGATGCCGTCTGGGCCGTTCGCGGCGGCTATGGCTGCGCCCACCTGGCGACCGAAATCGACTGGAACCGGCTCTCTCGCAAGCCGTTGATCGGTTATTCCGATCTCAGCGTGCTGCTGGATCAGTGCCATCGCCACGGCTTGCCGGCCATCCATGGCCCGGTGATGAAAGAGGGCGTAAAACTCGCCAGCGATGACGCCGACCTTCGCGCCGCGAGCCATCGCGATTTCGGTGCCCTGCTCGGGCTGCTCGAGGGCCGGTCGCCGGAGAGCGTGGCGTTGACGCCTGTTTCGGCCGCTTCGGCGGCGGCGATCGAAGGGCCGCTCGTCGGCGGCAATCTCGCGACCCTGGCCAGCGTTGCCGGCACCTCGCTGGCGTTTCGCGCGCCACCCGGGGCGATCGTAATTCTGGAAGACGTCGGCGAGCCCTACTACCGGCTCGAGCGCGACCTGTGGCAACTGGTCCATTCCGGCGCGCTGGACGCCGCCGCCGCCGTCTGCCTCGGCACTTTCGAGCATTGCGTCCCTTATGGGGATCTCGAGCTCGAGACGCTGTTCGAGACCTGGCTGGCGCCTCGCGGCCTGCCGCTTTACGCAGGGATTCCGGTCGGCCATGGGCGTGACAACCTCCCTTGGCGCTACGGGTCGAAGGCGCGTATCGTCAGCGATCGGCTGCATTTCCTCGACTGAGCTTGTCACCAGGACCCGGTTACGTTCACTCGAATCCACGAAAAACGCCGCCTCGTGTTACTTGAGGCGGCGTCATACGACAGATTGGCGGATCTCTAGAGTCGTTCGAACACGGTCGCCACACCCTGCCCCATGCCAATACACATCGTCGCCAGGCCCAGCGTGGTGTTCTGCTGGCGCATGACGTTGAGCAAGGTGGTGCAGATACGCGCACCGGAACAGCCCAGCGGATGGCCGAGCGCGATGGCGCCACCGTGCAGGTTGACCGCGTCATCCAGACGATCCAGCAGTTCGAGATCTTTCAACACCGGGATCGACTGCGCCGCGAAGGCTTCGTTGAGCTCGACCGTCTGGATGTCCCCGATCTTGAGGCCGGCAGTTGCCAGCGCCTTCTGCGTCGCCGGAACCGGGCCATACCCCATGATCGAGGCATCACAGCCGGCCACGCCGGTCGAGACGACTTTCGCCAGAGGCTCCAGCCCCAGTGATTTCGCCCGCTCGTAGCTCATTACCATCAGTGCCGACGCGCCGACGGAGAGCGCCGACGAGGTAGCCGCGGTCACCGTGCCATTCTTGGGATCGAATACTGGCTTGAGCGATGCCATCTGTTCGAGACTGGCGTCTTCGCGTACGACTTCGTCGTGCCTGATCAGGCTGCGGTAGCCCTGCTGATCGTGGCCTTCGATCGGCACGATCTCGTTGTCGAAGTAGCCTTGACGATTGGCCTCGCTGGCACGGCGATGGGAACGCAGCCCGAACTGGTCCTGCTGTTCGCGAGTCACCCCGTGCATCTTGCCCAGCAGTTCCGCCGTCAAGCCCATCATCATCGCCGCCTTGGCAGTGCTCTTGCTGGCCGCCGGATTGACATCGATGCCATGATCCATCGGCACGTGCTCCATGTGCTCGACGCCACCGATCAGGTAGCAATCCCCCATGTCGGCGCGAATGTTGGCCACCGCGATATGCAGCGCACTCATCGACGATCCACAGAGGCGATTGATGGTCTGCGCCGGCACCGAACGCGGGATGCCGGTCAGGATGGCGGCATTGCGCGCGATGTTCATCGACTGTTCCAGGGTCTGGTTGACGCAGCCCCAGAGGATGTCGTCGACGCAGGCAGGGTCGAGCTTCGCGTTGCGAGTGAACAGCGCCTGCATCACGGCAGCGGAGAGATTCTCGGCGCGGACGTGACGAAAGGCGCCGTTCTTGGCCTTGGCCATGGGTGAGCGTACGGCATCGACCACCACGGCATCTCTTGCTTTCAAACTCATGACTGTGACTCCGGTTGGTGGTGGACTCAGCGGTCGCTGGCGTCAGGGTAAAAGCGCTCGCCATTGGCGGCCATTTCCTCGAGTCGCGCCGTCGGTGCATACAGCGCGCCCAGTTCACCGGCGAGCCGTTTCGCTACCGCCACGAACTCGGCCACGCCCATGGCGTCGATATAGCGCAGCGCGCCGCCACGGAACGGAGGGAAACCGATGCCGTAGATCAGCGCCATGTCCGCCTCGGCCGGCGACCCGACGATGCCGTCCTCGAGACAGCGCACCGTCTCCATGCACAGTGGCACCATCATCCGCGCGATGATCTCGTCGTCGGACAGTTCCCGCGTTTCGCGGACGACCCCGGCGACCAGCCGGTGAGCCTCATCGTCATGGGTCTTCTTCGGCTTGCCCTTCTTGTCTTCCTCGTAGACGTAGAAGCCCTTGCCGTTCTTCTGGCCGAGCCGCTGGTTGTCCAGCATCATCTGAATCGCGGACTTGCCGTCGTGGGCCATTCGATCCGGGAAGCCTTCGGCCATCACTTCGCTGGCGTGCACGGCGGTATCGATGCCGACGACATCGAGCAGATAGGCAGGCCCCATCGGCCAACCGAAGCGCTCCATGATCTTGTCGGCACGCTCGAAGTCCACGCCATGCTCGACCAGCCCGCTGAAGCCGCCGAAATAGGGGAACAGAACCCGATTGACCAGGAATCCCGGGCAGTCGTTGACCACGATCGGCGTCTTGCCCATCTGGCGGGCATAGGCCACCGTCGCGGCGACCGCGGCATCGGAGGTCCTGGCGCCACGAATGACTTCGACCAGCGGCATCCGGTGCACCGGATTGAAGAAGTGCATGCCGCAGAAGTTCTCGGGTCGCTTAAGATTGGCCGCCAGCCGATCGATCGAGATGGTCGAGGTGTTGGATGCCAGAATGGTGTCGTCCGCGACCTGGGCCTCCACGTCGGCAAGTACCGCTTCCTTGATCCTGGGATTCTCGACCACGGCTTCGACCACGAGATCGACCTGACCGAAATCGCCGTAGGAGAGCGTCGGACGAATGTTGCTCAGCACTTCGGCCATTCGCGTCTGGCTGAGCTTGCCGCGCTCAAGCTGCTTGGTCAGCAGTTTGCGGGCTTCCTTCAGGCCAAGCTCGATCGCTTCGGACTTGATGTCCTTCATCAGTATCGGCGTGCCCTTGTAGGCGCTCTGGTAGGCGATGCCGCCCCCCATGATGCCCGCCCCGAGCACTGCGGTCTGCTCGACCGCCTTGGCATCCTTCTCGTACTGTTTGGCCTTTTTCTTGACCGCCTGGTCGTTCATGAACAGACCGACCAGGTTGTAGCAGACGTCGGTCTTGGCCAGCTTGGCGAAGGCTTGCGCTTCGATCGCCTGGGCACGTTCGCGCTCTTCGCCTGCGCCCTTCTGTATGACACGAATCGCCTCGATCGGCGCCGGGTAATGCGGACCGGCCTTCCCGGCCACGTAACCCTTTGCGGTCTCGAACGCCATCATCTGCTCGACCGCATTGAGCTTCAGCGGCGAGCTCTTTTCGGTCCGGCGGGCACGATAATCGAAATCCCCGGCATTGGCCTTGTCGATCATGTCCCGGGCCGCCGCCAGCAACTGGGACTGCGGTACAACGGCGTCGACGGCGCCCACCTTGAAAGCCGTGGCGGCATCGTTCTGCGAGCCGCCGGCAATCCACTCGATGGCATTGTCGGCACCGATCAGTCGCGGCAACCGGACACAACCGCCCCACCCCGGCACGATGCCCAGTTTGGTTTCGGGCAGCCCGATCTGTGCCGTTTCCGCCATGACGCGGAAATCGGTGGTCAATCCGAGTTCGCAGCCACCGCCCAGCGCCAGACCGTTGAGCGCGGTGACGGTCGGGAACGGCAGATCCTCGATGCGATTGAACAGCGCATGAATCCGCGTGTTCATGTCGACCAGGAACGCTTCGTCCTTGGCGAACATGGCATGAAATTCGGTGATATCGGCACCGACGATAAACACGTCCTTGGCGCTGGCAATGACGAGCCCCATGAGCCCGGCCTCACTTTCCAGCGCCTCGACGGCTTGCGACAACTCACCGATGACCGAAGATGAAAGCTTGTTGATCGCCTCATCCTTGAGATCGAACGTCAGGAGCGCGAGATCGCCGTCCTGACGCTCGACCCGGATGGCATCGCCTTGATAGAGCATGAGAAATCTCCGTGCCATGGCTGCGAAAGCGCCCCGTGCTGGCATCTACGAGGCGAATCATACGACTGTTTGAATAGCGAAAGCTTGAGGCGCGCGAGTGGGCTCGTCAAGCTCAACCAAAGTCTCGGCCTGCCGCACCGGCTCTCATCCCAGCGTAGACTACCGGCGGCCCGGCTCCGTCTGCCGGCGTCTTCGCGCAAAGTGATGCCTCACCCGCTAGAATGTCCCCCCGCCTGCCTGTGGGCCTCTCCTCGTTTCGGAGGGCAGACAGGTTGGCGCCTTGACAATCACTCGGAGGAGCTTGGCCCGTGGCCATGAAAGACCCCACGACACCTTCGACAGTGGCTCGGCTGGAACCGCTTGTCGCTCGTTTGCGCCGCTATCACTGGGTCTGGCCACCTATCGCTTTCGTACTGGGTTTGCTGGGGTTTTTCCTGGTCGATCGGCAACAGTGGCTGGGCGCCGTGCTGGCCCTGGGGCTGATGCTGACCTGGGTTCTGTTGATTGTCGAGAGTATTGCCAGTAAATGGCTGTCGCGGCGAGGGCGCAATGCCGCGCTGCCCCGCGCGGCGGCGACTTTCGTCGCGCAAATGGTGCACCAAGAGACGCTGTTCTTCTGTCTACCGTTCTTTCTTGCCACGACGATCTGGACTAGCGGCCAGGCCGTTTTTACCGGGCTGCTGATCGTCTGTTCGATCCTCGCCATTCTGGACCCTCTGTATTTCGGCTTGTCCAACCGCCATCGCTGGCTCTACTTCCTGCTCCATGCGCTGTGCGTGTTCGTGGTGATGCTGGTCACGCTGCCCATCATGCTGAGCCTGACAACGGGAGAGAGCCTGATCCTTTCGATTCTGGCGATGATGTTCTTCAGCCTGCCTAGTGTCATGGGCCTGCTCAAACCCGGCGGCATCGTTCGCTGGCTCGCCATGGCGGGGCTGCTGGTCGTTCTGGGCGGAATTGCCTGGACAGGACGAACCTGGATACCACCAGCGACGCTGTGGCTATCCGGGAGCGCCCTCTCGCCCGGATTCGATACGGCTGCCCGCGAGCCCAGCGGTAGCATGACGCTGACGCCGCAGGCACTCCGCTCGCGCGGCCTCTATGTCTATACGGCGATACGAGCCCCCCGTGGGCTGCGCGAGAAGGTCTATCACGTCTGGCGTCATGACGGCGATGTCGTCGAGCGCATAGCGCTGGTCATTCACGGCGGACGCGACCAGGGCTATCGAGCCTGGACCCACAAGCAGAATTTCTCCGCTGACCTAAAAGGTCGCTGGCAAGTGGATGTGATCACGCAGACCGGCCAGCGGATCGGTAGCGTACGATTCACAGTGGCCGAGGATGGCGCGGCCACGGCGGCCGATGGCAGAATTCAGCGTCCGCTGGGCATCCCCGGCTGGAATATCCGCCATGCCTTGGGAAATGGAGATGAGCAAGCCGACTAATCGCCAATCATTGTGACTTGCATTATCCTGCGGCGCTTTGGAGAATGTTAGGACGTTCACGATTCAGGTAATCCGCTATGGCACAGCATATCGGCTTTAAACTGGCACGTCTGCCGAGACTCTGGCGCGCTGTCATCGATGAACGCTTGGCGCCACTGGGCTTGACCCAGACACGCTGGGTGACGCTCTGGAACCTGCGCAATATGGGCGGGGGCCAGGCGCAATGCGATCTGGCACGAGCCATTGGCGTGGAAGCGCCCTCGCTGGTACGCACGCTGGATCAATTGGCGGAGCAGAATCTGATCGAGCGCCGCCCTTGCGCCGAAGATCGCCGTACCAAGCGCCTTCATCTGACGGAGGAAGCCACGCCGCTGCTGGAGAAGATCGAAGAGATCGCCACCGAGGTGCGCGATGAAATGCTCGGCGGGTTCACGCCGGAAGAGATTGATGCTTTCGAAAGCATGCTGGATCGCATCGAGAAAAATGGATTGGAACTACAGCGTCAATCCGAGCAGGCCAAGGCCAGCTGAACCAGGAGTGGACACTTGCCCACGCAACGCCCCGACATGATCAATCAAACGCACCGCACCGTAGGCGGTGCGCCCCACCTATGAAGGCCTGGTCGGCATCTTGACGCTTTTGCCACTGCCAGCCAGGGTATCCCGCATCGCCAACCAGCTCGCCCAGTCCTGCTGGAACCGTTCGAAGCTCATCGCCTCCTGCCACCAGATGCACATCGTATGCTGGCTGGATTCGACGATCAGGGCATCCGCCGGCAATCCGTCCAGCCACTGCTTGAGTGCCTGCAGGCGCTCGGCATCCAACGATGGCAGCGGAGCCTGGCGCCAGCGCCATTGGTCCGTCGCCGCTTCCAGTGCTTCGCTGGCGACATCGTTACGAATCACGGTGAAATCGCTGCCCGATTCCGTGCCTGGGTATCGCAACCGATAACCGGTCAGCGCCACGTTCGGCATGGCCAGTGGCGCCTTGGTAAAGTTCAACTCCCCGCCGTTGGCCTTGACGTGCCGCCGCATCTGCCCTCGGATGGACTCGCCTCGGCTTGGCCGCAGCCACACCATTGGTGACAGAATCAGCAGTACGGCAACCAACAGAAAACCCAGCACCGCCATAACGTTTCCACTCCTGTTTCGGCCGTTTTCCGCCGACCCTATTGCCCTTGATTACGACCAAGGTATGACGCATCACCGTGCACTCTACCGGTTACATCACGTTGCGTCGCGGGAGCGTATGGTTGATGATCGCCTGCGGCGCCTGACCGCAGGCCATTATCGAAAATTGCGTTGTGCCGCTCATGAGGCGCGCTTACAGTTATCCATGTTCATTCGCCGAACGGGGGGTTACCCGATGAGCAACGAATACCATCACGTGCTGGTTGCCGTGGATCTGACCAAGGATTCGCATAAAGTCCTGGAACGCGCGATTCCCATCGCACGCCGGAACCAAGCCAAGCTCTCGATCATCCACACGCTGGAACCCCTGGGATTTGCCTATGGCGGTGATATCCCGATGGACCTGACGAGCATCCAGGATCAGCTCGACGAACACGCCACGCAGCGACTGGCCGACATCTCCGATCCTTACGATATTCCTCGGGAAGACCAGCATATCGTGGTCGGAATGCCGGATACTGAAATTCAGCGCTTTGCCAAGGAACACGACGTGGACCTGATCGTCGTGGGCTCCCATGGCCGCCACGGCTTCGCGCTGTTGCTGGGATCGACATCGACCGGCGTTCTGCATGGCGCAGAGTGTGACGTATTGGCGGTTCGCGTCGGCAAGGATGGCGAAACGGAAGAGTAGTGTGACCTCCTGCTTCGTCTCCATGGCTGAATCATGTGCCTTGCCCGTCGCGGGCAAGGCACATTCTGCCGCCGCGAGCGGCGACTAGCCCTCTCCTTCCGCCATCGCCTCCAGTTCCATCCAGCGTTCCATCGCCCGATCCAGCTCGGCCTGGGTTGCCGAAAGCGCCTCGATGGCCGCGGTGACGGTCTCGCTGTCCTGCTGGTAGAAGTCCGGCTCCCCCATCTGGGCCTCGAACGTCGCGATCTTGCCTTCCAGCGATTCGATCGTCGCGGGTAATGAGTCCAGCTCCCGTTGCAGCTTGTAGGAGAGCTTCTGGCGACGCTTGTCGCTTTCGCCCTTCGTCGATTGCGCAGATGCCGTCTGCCGCTCGGCCAGCTTTTCCTGCGCCTTGCGTGCCTCGGCCAGCTCCCATGGTGCCGGCGGTAGCCGCCCGCCCTGTCGGACCCAGTCGGTATACCCACCCACGTAGCTGCGCACGATGCCATCACCCTCGAACGCCAGCACGTCGGTGACCACGTTGTCCATGAACGCGCGGTCATGCGAGACCAGCAGCAGCGTGCCTTCGAAATCGAGCAGCAGCTCCTCCAGCAGCTCCAGGGTTTCCACGTCGAGATCGTTGGTCGGCTCGTCCAGCACCAGCACGTTGGCCGGCTGGGTGAAGAGCTTGGCCAGCAGCAGGCGGTTGGACTCGCCGCCGGACAGCGCCTTGACCGGTTGTCTTGCGCGCTCCGGCGTGAACAGGAAGTCCTGCAGGTAGCTGATGACGTGCTTGTCCTTGCCCGCGACCGTCACCTTGTCGCTGCCCTGAGCGACGTTGTCGTAGACGCTCTTGTTCAGCTCGAGCCCCGCGCGCAGCTGGTCGAAATAGGCGACCGACAGGTTGGTGCCCATGCGCACGCTGCCTTCGCTGGGCTCAAGTTCGCCCAGCAGAATCTTGAGCAGCGTGGTCTTGCCGGCACCGTTGCGCCCGATCAGCCCAATGCGATCGCCGCGCTGAATCTCCAGCGACAGATCGCGGATGATGCAGGCGTCTGCATAGTAGTGCGTCACCCCCTGCAGCTCGACGACGCGCTTGCCGCTGCGTTCGCCGCTATCCACCTGAAACGATGCCTTGCCCTGGCGCTCGCGCCGTTGGGAGCGTTCGTTGCGCATCTTTTCCAGCGCCCGGACCCGGCCTTCGTTGCGGGTTCGGCGCGCCTTGATGCCCTGACGAATCCATGTTTCCTCCTGCGCCAGTTTCTTGTCGAACTCGGCCCGTTCGCGCGCCTCGACTTCCAGTTCGTGCGCCTTCTGTGCCTGGTAGGTGGCGTAATCACCGGGGTAACGACCCAGGCGCCCACGGTCGAGCTCCAGAATCGTGGTCGCCAGCTTCGAAAGAAAGGCGCGGTCGTGGGTAATGAACAGGACGGCGCCGTCGAATGCCAGAAGCTGCTCTTCGAGCCAGGTAATGGTATCGATGTCGAGATGGTTGGTCGGCTCGTCGAGCAGCAGCAGATCGGGCCCGGCCACCATGGCGCGCGCCAGTGCCACCCGCCGGCGCCAGCCACCCGAGAGGCCGCTCATCATGGCGTCGGCCGGCAGGCCCAGTCGGGTCAGCACGGTGTCGATACGCTGATGGAAAGACCAGCCGTCCTGCGCTTCCAGACGTGTCTGCAGCGTCTCCAGTCGTCGCATGTCCGGCTCGGCCATCGCCACGAGACGGTGATACTCGGCCAGCAGGGCCCCGGTTTCGGGCAACCCCTGGGCGACGACTTCAAAGATCGTCGCCTCGTCGGCGTCCGGCAACGCCTGCTCGAGAACGCCGATCTTGAGACCCGGCGCGCGCCAGATGTGGCCATCGTCGGCTTGATTATCGCCCGCGATCAGTTTCAGCAGCGTCGACTTGCCGGTGCCGTTACGCCCGACCAGCGCGATGCGCTCTCCCTTCTCGATGACCAGGTCGGCGCCATCGAGCAGCGTATGATGCCCGTAGGCGAGTTGCAGTTGTTCAAGGCGTAGCAGAGCCACGTAGGACCTCGCGATCGTGAAACTTCGAAATGGTGACGGTCATATCTTGCCAAGCGTGTCTTGCCGAACGTGCTTCTGGCGAAACGTGTTGTCTGGCCAGCATTGTACCTTGCTCGCCCAGACTCGCCGAAATGGATTGGCCCATGCTTCGCCGTTGGCGTCCGGCGCTTTACAATGCTTGTCGACATCATCACCGACTGACATCCATCGACTCACATTCACCGACCAAGAGGAGTGCCGCGTGAGCGACACGTCCCCGCATGAATCCTCGAACGGCGGTTCTCCGCTGCCGGAAGCGTTACGCATCACTTCCCCGATGCCACTGGTCGATATCGGGGCCAACCTGACGCACGAGAGCTTCGACCGAGATCTCGAGGCCACGCTGACTCGGGCGACCGAGGCCAATGTCACGACGCTCGTGATCACCGGTGCCGATCTCGAGGGCGCCACCAGGGCAGCGAAGCTGGCGACCCGTTTCGCGGGTCTCCATGCCACGGCGGGCTTGCACCCTCATCACGCCGCCGACTGGAATCCCGAGCTGGAGCAGGCGATGCTCGAGCTTCATCGTCAGGAGGTCGTGGTCGCCGTGGGCGAATGCGGCCTCGATTTCCACCGCAATTTTTCATCGCACACGGACCAGGAACGCGCGCTGGAAGCGCAACTGGCCCTGGCGGCGGAGACGGGGCTACCCGTGTTTCTCCACGAGCGTGACGCCGGCCGCCGGATGCTGGACATGCTGCGGGAGTGGCGAGACCGGCTCAGCGACGCCGTCGTGCACTGCTTCACCGGCGACAGGAAGACGCTCCACGGCTATCTCGATCTCGATCTGCACATCGGGCAGACCGGCTGGCTGAGCGACGAGCGTCGGGGCCATCATCTTCGCGAGTTCGTCGCCGATATCCCCGACGACCGCCTGATGGTGGAAACCGATTGCCCCTACCTGCTGCCCCGCAACCTGCCGGCAAAGATAAAAGGGCGCCGCCACGAGCCGGCTCTGCTACCTTGGATAGTCAGAGAGCTGGCTCACTGGCGCGATACGACCGAGGCCGAGCTGGCGAGACAGACCACGCTGACGGCCAAGCGTTTCTTTCGGCTCGAGGAGGTCGCTGGCGAATGACGAACTATCCCGGATTCATCGCCGTCGAGACAGGTGGCGACAACTCGCTGCCGCTGGCCATCGCTTGGGCGCTGCCCAACGGCCAGGTCAAGAATACCCTGATCCAGCCTGACGACGAATGGCTGGAAGACGAACTGCTGTCGCTCGGCGGCTACGATCTCGATGAACTCCGCCACCTGGGTATCAGCCCTCTCGATGTACTCAGGGAGCTGGAGAACGATCACTTCAGCGAGACACTCTATACCGCCGGCGTCCAGGATGACGAAGCGGCGCTATCGTTGATGTTCGATGACTTCGGCGTCGACCCTTTCGTCGAGCTGGCGCCCGCCTCGACGCTCTACCCCGACCTCGAGCCCGGCGAATGGGCCCGCGCCCGCAACGAGCTCTTCGGGGAGATGGGCCTCGAGCCGTTGCGTCCGGAGCACGAGGTGCAGGTCATGCTCTATCTACATCAACGGCTGGTCCAGCGGGACGAGTAGCATCGTTCGTGTCGAGCCGTCGCCGCCCAACAGCGACGGCTTCCTGAATCCCGCCCTTTCCCGCATAGAAGATACCGAGCGTGTCGATCAATGCCTGGGCGCGTAGCGGCATGCCTTCACTACGATAACGGGCTGCTCGCGCCGAGACTTTCCTGCTGAAAGCCTGTCGATCGACCTCGATGCCATCGAGATTGTCGACGCTGACCTGGAATGGTTTCCCGCACGCTTCGCTGAACAGCGACTCCAATGCCTGGGGCGCGACCTCCACCCGCTCGAAGTCTTCCTGCTGGCGGGCGTCGCGCCCATCCGGCTCGTACCAGTAGCCGTAGTCCTCGAGCTGGCGACGCTTTTCTCCGGCGATACACCAATGGCTGATTTCATGCAGTGCGCTGGCAAAAAAGCCATGGGCAAACACGATACGGTGATGATCGTGCCGGCCGTCCGCGGGTAGATAAATGGGCTCGTCCTCTCCGCGAACCAGCCTTGTACGATAGCGGTCGGCGAATACGCCGTCGAACAGAAGAATCAGATTGTCGATGTCATGAATCATGAACGCCTCCAGAACTGCGCCGGAGTATACGTAAGTTCACCTCCGTCGCCGAGCGCTGGCGGTCGACTCCTGCTAGAATCGCCGCCCTGTCCGTTCGGTCAAGGAGCGCTTCGTGTCGTCGACCGCCCATCGTTTTTACCGCTGCCGAAAAGAGACGGCGAGCCTGGTGCGCCTGGGCCTGCCGATCTGTGGCGCGCAGTTGGCACAAGCCGGCATGAGTGCATCGGATGTGATCATGTCAGGGCGGGCCAGCGCCACCGACCTGGCAGCCGTTTCGGTGGGCGCGAGCCTTTGGGTGCCCCTAATGTTGCTGATGACCGGGACGTTGATGGGGGTCACTCCGATCGTCGCCCATCGCGCAGGCGCGGAGCGTTTCGACCAGGTACGCGGGAAGGTTCACCAGGCGCTCTGGGTGGCACTGGTACTCGGATGCCTCAGCGCGTTGATCATGACCTTTGGCGGCCGCGCCATCTTCCAACTGATGGAGATCCCCACCGGGGTCGCCAGCCTGGCGCTCGAATACCTGAACGCCGCCGCGTTCGGTATTCCGGCAGTCGCACTCTATCAGGCGTTGCGCGCCTTTTCCGACGGCATGCATCATACCCGCCCGGCATTGTGGATGAGCCTTCTCGGGTTGGCCGTGAACATTCCCGGCAACTTCATACTGATCTACGGCGGCCCCGGGCTGATCGGCCTTCTGGGCAACGACATTCCCCTGTTCCTACAGCAACTGCCCGCACTGGGCGCATTCGGTTGCGGCATCGCGACGGCCCTCTCCATGTGGGTCATGTGCCTGGGCATGATCTGGTACACGGCGCGAAGCCGTGCCTACGCGCCAGTAACGCTCTGGGCGTCTCCAACCCCGCCATGCTGGAGAGACATCGCCGAACTCCTGTATATCGGTCTGCCAATTGGTCTGGCGATCTTCTTCGAGGTCACTCTGTTCACCGTGATCACGCTACTGGTCGCCTATCTGGGTGAGGTCACGGTAGCGGCACACCAGATCGCCCTCAACGTGACATCGATTCTGTTCATGCTGCCGCTGTCGCTGAGCATGGCATTGACCGTCAGGGTCAGTAACCGACTGGGAGCCGGCAACAATGCAGAAGCCCGCTTCGTTGCCTGGAATGGTATTGGTGTCGGCCTTGCGCTGGCGCTGTTCAACAGCCTGCTGATCTGGTTGCTGGCGGCGCCCGTGGTGTCGCTCTATACCGGCAATCCCGAAGTGCGGACCTTGGCCATGTCGCTGATCCTGCTGGCCATGATGTTCCAGATTTCGGATTCGCTTCAGGTCAATCTGGCTGGCGCCTTGCGCGGATACAAGGATACTCGCGTGGTCATGGGCATCACGCTGTTTTCCTACTGGCTCGTCGGCCTGGGTTGCGGTCATCTGCTGGGGCGGGGGCTGGATGGCACGTTCGATTCGCTGGGGGTCTATGGTTACTGGATCGGCCTCAATGCCGGTTTGACCTCGGCAGCGCTGCTGTTGGCCTGGCGACTATGGCGCGTCAGCCGACGCCAACGGATGGAAACCTGAAATAATCCCCGCCGAGTTTAACCCGGGACTTAACAGGCCCTTCATGGCTATGCTAATACTGGCACCATGCCTCAAGCCGAGACATTGCCGACCAGGAGGGTAACCATGGGTGTCCCACTTTCCCCTCGATCTGCGCAGATCATCGATCTGGAAACCATGAGGCATCGGCTGAGAGCCAGGAAGCGGTTGGTCCGGTTGTCGCCTGAGCTCGATGGTCTGGAAATGCTTTACTACCTCGCCTCCGATCCCGATACGCTGTACGGGATGCCACTATTGGCGTGGGGCCTGCGTGAAGACGATGAAGTCGTCGGCCTGGTGCCCTGGATGGAGTCGTTGGCATCGTGCCATGAACTGGACAACCCCGAGTACGGCCACTTCGTTGGCTACCGGGATCCCGAGACTCACGAGATATTTCACGACGCGCCCGAGCACAAGATCGTCGAGCTGGCGCACGCGGCAGCCTACTTCGATTACGAAGAGACCCCGGAAGTCTCCCTGACTCAGCAGCTACCGGAGACCCAAGGCACGCATGCACTGTGCCTGGATGAAGTCAGCAAACCCTGGCAGCTCAAGCAGATTTTTGGCTGGCATCTCTACAGCGATGGAACCGTCGATGCGATGCTGGTCGATGAGGACCAGGCGACGTCGCTTCCCGTGCTGATGGGGGACGAATGTCTCTACCCTGGCAAGAGCCGCCATCAGACGCTCTATTTCTTCCAGCGTAATATCGCCAATCGTATTCGCAACGAAGATCCGGATACGCTGGAAGCGTTGGCATTGATGGTCATGCCGCACAACTGATCGGTCCGGCTGGAAACGTCTCGACCGAACCGCTATTTCATCCCAACAGAATGCGATAGCGGTATTCCCCTTCTTCCTCGGACTGCGCGATGAGTTCGTGCCCCAGAAAGTTGCAGAATTTGGGAATATCGCGGGTCGTCGCGGGATCGGTAGCGATGACTTCGAGAATGTCGCCCACCGACATGTCACGCACCTTGTTATGCATCAACATGATCGGCTCCGGACAGTAGAGCCCACTGGTATCCAGCGTTTCACTTCGCGTCGATTCAACGTTACTCATGGCTCCCTCGCGCAATCATTATCGTTCCCCATCCAGACGAACGTGAACGGTGACCTCTTCACGGTCATGATACAAGTGACGACAGGCGATATCAGCCTCTACGCCCTCTGCCTTCAGGTTTATCTCGAGACGTGTCAGGCAACGCTGAACCTCTTCCCAGCGTTTTTTCATCGGCAGTTTCAGATTGAATACCGCTTCACGACACCAACGCTTGATCAGCCATCGTTCGACCATGTCGATGACGCGCATCGGCTTGTCGACGATATCGCAGACCAGCCAATCGAGGCGGTACGGGGGCTCCCACACGAACCCGTCTTCACGCAGATGCTCGACCTGCCCCGTAGCCATCAGCCCCGACGCCATAGGTCCATTATCGATGGCATAGACGAACATCCCACGGCGAACCAGCTGGTATGTCCAGCCTCCCGGAGCCGCGCCGAGATCCACGGCCTGCATGCCCACATGCAGGCGCGATTCCCACGCCTCTTTTGGTACGAAGGTATGCCAGGCTTCCTCGAGCTTCAGCGTCGAACGGCTCGGAGCATCCGCCGGATGACGAAGACGCAGGACGCCCCCCGGATGTTCACTGCGGTTGCCAGGGAAGCTCATCCCGATCTGTACGGCGTCGCCTGCTAGCCAGAACAGATGCAGCCGACGCCCACCGGCCTTCCGCCGCAAACCGCCACCTCGCTTCAAAGCGCTTTCCAGAGGGCGGCCCAAGGATTTGGCCAAACGTGCCAGGCTCTTGCCATCATTGGTATCCGGCGTTTCATGCCAGATGGACTCGAAGTTCCAGCCACTTTCCTTGATCAGTTCCACGATGGGGGAAATCCGATCATCCCGGGAGAGTGATAACGGCTCGAAAGCAACCAGTGACTGCCTGGCGAATACCAGAGACATCAACGGCAGTCCACGATGGACACCGTTGGCTGGTCGGGAATCGTGGCTCTGCCAACGAACGAAACCGCTGTTGCTTTCGGCCGCCACGACCTGCCCCGGCTCATCGAGTTTGTGTGCACGGGTAGTGATTTCAGCCGCCAGGTCGGGTTCGAAACCGGCTCGACAATATAACAGCCATTCGTTGGGCACTCGGTTCACAATCGCCTCGCTAAGCTGATACTCGTTTCCAAAAAGTCTGGCATAAAAAAACCCCAGCCTTGTGGGCTGGGGTTTCGAGATAGATGCCTGACGATGACCTACTCTCACATGGGGAGACCCCACACTACCATCGGCGCTAAGCGGTTTCACTACTGAGTTCGGCATGGATCAGGTGGTTCCCGCTTGCTATGGTCGTCAGGCAAAACTGACGTCGGGATGCGTGGCGTGACTGCAATTTGCCATCATCCCAACCGATTCGGATCATGCTGACTGAGACGTCTCATTGCCTGCCCGCTCTTGAAGACAGGGCGTATCCAGTCTGTCGGTGATCATCACCGATCGCACGCGGTACGTCTCGTACCGGTGTCGTAAACCCCTTGGGGTTATATGGTCAAGCCTCACGGGGCATTAGTACACGTTAGCTCAACGCCTTGCAGCGCTTCCACACCGTGCCTATCAACCAGCTA
>NZ_JAXOVV010000022.1:0-76557 GCF_036663415.1 Salinicola sp. 4072
GGGGAAATTTCAGCGTTTTGGCATTACTCAACAGCTATTCGCGCTGAAGAAGCCGATCCTGATAAGCGATGCCACCAGTCAGTACCTTCAGACCGCTCAATCAGCACCCTCGTGAATGAGGCGGGTTTACGGGTCTATTTTTCAGACAGAGCGTAGTACGAGCTATCCGGCGATGTTGTGTTGATGTCGCGAAGACCCGATTATGACGAATGGCGCAGCGCCAATCGATAACGCGGTGTGGTAGGTTATCAAGAGTCAGGCTACGGAGATTACAGGGTGATACTCTCGTACCCCATGATTCTTGGTTCGATTGCCCTACCTGCTTTGGCGGTCGGCTTCATTACCTATGGCGTCAGCAGCCAGGTGCATGGAGATTCGGATATCGCATTTCACAGCAGCATATTGGCAGCTCTCCTGGCGATCGTCTCGATATCCATAGCGCTGGTGATTTTTCACGGGTTTGGTTTCATCGGTTTGTAATGGGGCCTTAACCAGGTGCCAGTCATGGCTTTCGTTCTGCGACTAAAACCCTATAGAGATAAATTCAAACGCTCGTTAGATTGCGGCTACGGATCTTTATGGAGCGATGTCGATGCGACAGCCGTGGCGGCAGGGCCCTCAGTCCTTATTTCCTCGTTATCGATGGAGACATTTCCCGAAGCTTTCGAGATGGCTGGTCATGACACCGCTGCTCGGTTTGTTCTGGGTAACGGTGGCGGTCGCGCAAATGCCGGATTCAACGCTGTTTTCGCTGATGCAGCGGTGGGGCAACGTCGAATATCAGATGCAGGGCGATGCGCAGTTGAAGGCTTTCGAGGACCTTGCCGACGAAGCCGATGCGCTGGCCCGCAGCCAGCCTGACGACCCTCATGTCTTGACGGCTCAAGGCGTTGTCCTGGCCTCTTTCGCCAAGGCGAAGGGCGGGCTGGGGGCGCTGGATCTGGCCAAACGGGCGCGTGCGGCGCTGGAAAAGGCGATCTCTCTCGATCCACAGGGGGAGAATGGCTCGGCTTACGTGACGCTGGGGGCGCTCTATCAGCATGCCCCGGGCTGGCCGATCGCTTTCGGAGATTCGGACAAGGCCCGGGAGCTCCTGCACAAGGCGGTCAGCATTCGTCCCGATGGCATCGATACCAACTTCTATTACGCCCAGTTTCTAGCGGAGCAGGGTGAAGATGCCGAGGCGTTGACGTACGCCAAACGCGCCGTCGATGGCCAACCTCGGGCCGGCCGTTCCTCCGATGAGGCGCTGCGGCAAGAGGCCGAGCGCTGGCTGGCCGAGCATCAGTAAGCGCGACCCAGTGCAGAGCGGCTTTGAGAAGCGGCCCTGGCCGATAGTCCAGCGCGCGCTTTCGTTGATCTGTTCATCCTAGGCTTTGTCTGAAAACTGCCTGCGCTCGGCCATACGGCGTTAAAAATCGGCTCAAAGTACTCATTTACACCGCGTAAACTCCGTCTTTTCGCCGATTTTTGCCTTGTCTGACCTTCGCTCGACGACTTTTCAGACAAAACCTAGCGATCCTGCCTGGTGGCGTCTCCTATTCGATGGTGTCGCCGCCGATCTACCCTGATTTGGCGCCGGTTTCCATGATGCCGATTTGAAGCGGGGCTAGCCTGGCTTTCGCGTGAAAACCTGCCGCATCGAACGAAAGCGCGGAAGGCCCTGCCGTAGCCGCCGGGAATGTGGCTGGCTGGCGAAACAGGGCGGCAGCGGTTGGAATCGGTTCACGGTGCCGCAATAATGAGGCTCCTGTTCCCAGGCAAGGAGCCGCGACATGGATCGTGAGATCGACCGGGTCAATCGTTTCGATGCCAAGGATATCGAGCGACTCGAAGATCAATCGCTGTACTCGGGCTTCTTTGGCCTGGAAAAACGCCGCTTGCGTCATCGCCGGTTCAATGGCGAGTGGGGCGAGGTCATCGATCGAGAAGTTCACGTTCGCCGGGATGCGGTCGGCGTACTACTCTACGATCCGATTCATGACCATGTCGTGCTGGTCGAGCAGATCCGCGCCGGCGCTTTGGACGATCCTATCTCGCCGTGGAAGCTGGAGCCGGTCGCCGGACTGGTGGAGCCCGGCGAGACACCGGCGGATGTCGCGCGCCGCGAAGCGCAGGAAGAAGCGGGTTGCGATATCGGTGAACTGATCGAGCTCCATCGCTACTATCCGAGTCCTGGCGCCTGCACCGAGCAGGTCACGCTGTTCTGTGGCCTGATCGACAGCACGGGGCTCGGCGGCATACACGGTGTCGAAAACGAACACGAAGACATTCTGGTTCACGTCATGTCGTTTCCCGAGGCATGGGATCGACTGATGGCGGGACAATTGGACAATGCCATGGCGTTGATTGGCTTTCACTGGCTGGCACGCGAGCGCGCCACACTGAGAGCCAAGGCCTGAAGCGAGAGTCGGTAGCGCAGCAGTGGCGGCAAGTCGTCGACGATCACCTGCGGCTGCGCCGGACACTCGAGCTGACTGGAGGCCGTCATGCGCCAGGAGAACACCATGAGAAAGACCGCTTACGTCACCGATCTCAAGACGCTTCAGGCGGAGTGCAGCAGCAATTATCTGCGGCTGTGCCGTCTCGTCATGGATATGGAGCCGGGTGACATCAAGGAAGTGCCGCTGGCGGGCGAACACGCACGCTTCGGGACTCTGTGGTTCGAGGTGCTCGAGCAGGCGCCGTACACCACGGTTGCGCGGGTTTCCCAGACCGGCGTGCTGGACAGCTTCGTCGATTCGCCGCGGATGACGGTGCATCTTTACCACGATGCGGACATGGCGGAAGTGACCGACTTTCAGCGTCAACGCCATTTCCAGGGTCGCTATCGCTATCCCAACCCGCAGATGCACCAGCCCGATGAAAAATTGCAGCTCAACCGCTTTCTGGGGGAGTGGCTGCAGCATGGGCTGGCGCACGGTCACGCCGTCGACGTACCGGAAACGCCTTGATGCGCCTGATCCAGATCACCGATTGTCACCTGTTGGCCGACCCTCGAGGCACGTCGCGCAAGGGGTTTCCGCTGCGCCAGTTGCAGGCGGTCGTCGAGCGCGCCAGGGCGCTGCGGCCCGATATTCTGCTGGTCACCGGCGATATTGCCGAGGATGAGACACCTGCTGCCTATCGCCACGCCAGCCAGGCCTTCGCGGCCGTGGGGTGCCCGTGGTTCTGGATCCCCGGCAACCACGATCAGCCGGAGCTGATGGAAGAGTGCCAGCCTTTTCACGAAGAGCTCGATCTCGACGGTTGGCGGGTGTTGTTGCTGAACTCTCGGATCAGCGGTCAACCCGGCGGAGAATTGGGGCAGGACCAGCTGCAGCGGCTGGCGTGGCAGCTCGAGGCGGACGATCGCCCGACGCTGGTCGCGCTGCATCATCTGCCGCTGGATATCGGTTCGGTCTGGATGGACGCGATCGGTCTGAAGGACCGGGACGCGCTGTGGCAAACGCTCTCGCCCTATTCGCAGGTCAAGGCCTTGATCTGTGGTCATATCCATCAGGCGTTTGCCGCCTGGCAGGGCGTCGTGGCTGTCTATGGGTGTCCGTCGACCTCGGATCAGTTCCTGCCGAAGAGCCATGAGTTCGCGATCGACGAGGCGGCGCGGCCCGGTTTACGTGTCGTCGATCTGCGCGGTGAGTCGTTGTCTACCTGGATCGAACGCGTCGATCTCTAGCTGTTTATAACCAAAAACGCTTTTTGGATCATCTTTGATTCTTTGACGTTATTACCGAAGTCTCGCTAGGGTTGACTCCCAGAGAAGCCCATATTCTGTTTTGCCATCTGATTTCAGAGGGCGACCGTGAGACATCGACCATGACAGCTCCTATCGTCAGCGCTCAGCGCCAGACCCATCTCAAGCAGCTCGAAGCCGAGTCCATCCATATCATCCGCGAGGTCGCCGCCGAGTTCGGCAACCCGGTGATGCTCTATTCGATCGGCAAGGACTCCTCGGTGATGCTGCACCTCGCACGTAAGGCGTTCTATCCCGGGCCGCCACCGTTCCCGCTGATGCACGTCAACACCACCTGGAAGTTCAAGGAAATGATCGAGTTCCGCGACCGGATGGCCGCGGACGTCGGGATGGAGTTGATCGAGCATATCAACGAGGAAGGCCGCGCCGCCGGCATCAACCCGTTCGACCACGGCAGCGCCAAGTACACCGACATCATGAAGACCCAGTCGCTCAAGCAGGCACTGGACAAGTACGGCTTCGATGCCGCCTTCGGTGGCGCCCGTCGCGACGAGGAAGCCTCCCGCGCCAAGGAGCGCGTCTACTCCTTCCGTGACAAGCACCATCGCTGGGACCCCAAGAACCAGCGCCCCGAGCTGTGGAACCTCTACAACGGCAAGGTCAACAAGGGCGAATCGATCCGCGTCTTCCCGCTCTCCAACTGGACCGAGCTGGATATCTGGCAGTACATCTATCTCGAATCGATCCCCATCGTCCCGCTGTACTACTCCGCACCGCGCCCCGTGGTCGAACGCGACGGCATGCTGGTGATGGTCGACGACGATCGCCTGCCGCTGGAACCCGGCGAAGTCCCCGAAGAGAAATGGGTCCGCTTCCGCACGCTCGGCTGCTACCCGCTCACCGGCGCGGTGGAATCGAAAGCCGCCACGCTGCCCGAGATCATCCAGGAGATGCTGCTCACCCGCACCTCAGAGCGCTCCGGCCGCGCCATCGACCGCGACCAGGTCGGCTCGATGGAGAAGAAGAAGCGGGAGGGATACTTCTGAGCTTCGAGCTTCGAGCTTCGAGCTTCGAGCTTCGAGCTTCGAGCTTCGAGCTTCGAGCTTCGAAAGGGATTGCGAACTTTCGGCGTGATCAAATCCTGATTTTCGCGGCTCGCCCATAACCTGACCACTGAACATGCAGAGTGCACAGCCTGCTTGTAGCCCGAAGCTCGTGGCTCGCAGCGCTCGTGTTCTCCACTCATGAGGGAGAAAGAACCGTGTCCCACCAATCCACGCTGATCGCCGACAATATCGGCCAGTACCTCAAAGAGCACGAGCAGAAAGATCTGCTGCGCTTCATCACCTGCGGCAGCGTCGATGACGGCAAGTCGACTCTGATCGGTCGGCTGCTGCACGACTCAAAGATGATCTACGAAGATCAGCTGGCGGCGATCACCCAGGCTTCCAAGACCAGCGGGACGACCGGCGACAAGGTCGATCTGGCGCTGCTGGTCGATGGCCTGCAGTCCGAGCGGGAGCAGGGCATCACCATCGATGTCGCCTACCGGTTCTTCTCCACCGACAAGCGCAAGTTCATCATCGCCGATACCCCGGGCCACGAGCAGTACACCCGCAACATGGCCACCGGGGCTTCCACCGCCAGCCTGGCGGTGATCCTGATCGACGCGCGCTATGGCGTGCAGGTGCAGACCCGGCGGCACAGCTTCATCGCCGATCTGCTGGGGATCAAGCACCTGGTGATCGCGGTCAACAAGATGGACCTGGTCGACTACTCGCAGGCGCGCTTCGATGAGATCGTCGCTGATTATCGCGAGTTCGCCGAGAAGCTCGACGCGACGGACATCCGCTTCGTGCCGATGTCGGCACTCGACGGCGACAACGTCGTCAACCGCAGCGAGCGCATGGCGTGGTACCAGGTCGACGGCGCGCCGGGGCCCGCGATGCTCGAACTGCTCGAAAGCGTCGAGATCGCCCACGACAGCAACCTTTCCGACCTGCGCCTGCCGGTCCAGTACGTCAATCGACCCAATCTCGATTTTCGCGGCTACTGCGGCACGCTCGAGGCGGGCATCCTGCGTCCCGGTCAGGCGGTCAAGGCGCTACCGTCGGGCAAACGTTCCGTCATCGACCGCATCGTCACCTTCGATGGCGATCTGGAAGAAGCCTATCCCGGCCAAGCGGTCACCGTGACCCTGCGCGACGAGATCGACATCTCCCGTGGGGACTGGCTGGTGGCGGCGGATGCGGAAGTCGCGCAGTCCGACGCGCTGGAAGCCGACATCGTCTGGATGCACGATGCCGCCCTCGAGCCGGGCCGGCTCTACGACTTCAAGATCGGCACGCAGGAAATCGCCGGCAAGGTCGCGGCGATCGACTATCAGATCGACGTCAATACGCTCGAGCATCACGAGGCCACCAGCCTGCCGCTCAATGCCATCGGCCGCTGCCGGATCGAGCTGACTGCCAGCGTGCCGCTGGACGACTACCGCAAGAGCCCCGGCACAGGCAGTTTCGTGGTGATCGATCGGCTGACCAATATCACGGTCGGTGCGGGCCTGATTCGCGGCGCGGCGGAAGGGGCCGCGGACGACTCGAAACAAGCGGGTGAAGTCGACTGGCAGGCGTTCGAAATCGATTTCAACGCGCTGATCCGCAAGCATTTCCCGCACTGGGAAGCGAAGGATGTAAAACAGCTATTCCAAAATTAGTGTTCTTTGATGTATCTTTAAGTAACGGAATGCGTTCACGCCACTCCCGGGAGTGGCGTTTTCATGTCCGCACTCTGCAAACTGGATTAACCGCCGCATTTTGCAAACGGATGATGCTCTCTATCAGTTGACCGCTTCTCGCTCCCAACCGGCCGGGAGGAGATCGTGACTGTCGTGCCTGGATGCTCGCTGCGGATAGCCCGATGTCTGGCCGGAGCCACAGACCGAGGTAGATGATGACCACGATCGTATGGGATGGAACGACATTGGCGACGGATTCGCTGATCAGTGTCAATGGATCGACATACAACCATGCGCAAAAGCTCTTTCGACTCGACAACGGCGAATGGGTGGCATTCGCCGGTGAGCAACAAGGCTGGTGGGAAGTAATGGAGTGGCTCAATGCCGGCTCCCCCAGGCATGCCAAACCCCATGTCACTCGGATCGAAATGATCATCGTGGGGCCCGATGGCGTATTCGAGATGTTCGATCGTCTGGTGCGCATGCCTGTCACAGGCCCCATCGCCTATGGTACCGGGTGGAAATGGGCGCTGGCGGCTATCGATCACGGCAAGGATGCGGTCGCCGCCGTGAAATACGCGGCCACGCGGGATCACGATACCGGCGGCGAGGTCCAGGCGGTAACGCCCCGAATGCAGACCTCCGTCACGTTTGACGAGATGATGCAAGAAGCGGAAACGAGCGTGGCCTAGGGCCTGTTGCCGTTTCAGCGAGACCCGCGTTGCGGCGCCAAACAGGCCCTGGCGCCGCGACGGCGTGCGTGCCGATTCGCTGCGCTATGGCTATTTCCTTCCTGGGGCTTATCATTGACTGATGGCACGTTAGGACCTGTCCACGACTTCCGATGTCGGAAGTGAGGTCGTGTTCGAAAACGTGCGTCTCGTTTCCAAAGGATGATCGGCATGCAACAGGTCAATTGGCAGCTCGACGGTATCGTTACCCAACTACGCGCGACTCGTGAACAGTGGCGCGCTCAGAATGGCCGGGAGAGAGAGAAGGGTTGTCGTGAGTTGCCGTCACGACATCGCATCCGGGAAACGCTGGACTTCCTGAGCGGGGCCATCTTTCCGATGCGCCTGGGGCCCTCCGATCTGCGCAAGGAGAGCGAGGACTTCTACGTCGGCCACACGCTGGATCGTGCGCTCAATGCGCTGCACGAGGAAGTGCTGCTCGAGTTGCGCTACATGGCACGGCTCAACGGCGACAAGACCTCCGAGCACCAGGCGGCGGCAACGCAGATCATCCAGGACTTCGCGGATGACCTGCCCAGCCTGCGCCGGCGTCTCGATGGCGATGTGATGGCCGCCTATTATGGCGATCCGGCGGCGCGCAGCGTCGATGAAGTCCTGCTCTGCTATCCCGGCGTCCATGCCGTGATCTACCACCGCATCGCCCACTATTTCTATCAGGCGGGCGCCGGGCTGGTGGCTCGCATCATTGCCGAGCTGGCGCATTCCGATACCGGCATCGACATTCATCCCGGCGCCCAGATCGGCGAAGGCTTCTTCATCGATCACGGTACCGGTGTGGTCATCGGCGAAACCGCGATCATCGGCAACCGGGTACGGCTCTACCAGGCGGTCACGCTCGGCGCCAAACGCTTCCCGGCCGACGAGAAAGGGCATCTCGAAAAAGGCTTGCCGCGCCACCCGATCGTCGAGGACGACGTGGTCATCTACGCAGGCGCGACCATTCTGGGGCGCATCACGGTGGGGCAAGGTTCGGTGATCGGCGGGAATGTCTGGCTGACCTGTAGCGTACCGGCGAAGAGCAATATCACCCAGGCCAATATCCAGAGCGGACCGTGCCCGTGAGGCACCGTCTTCTCTAGTCCAAATCGGGTCTAGTTCAAATCAGGTCTAGTCCAAATCAGGTCTAGTTCAAATCGGGTCTGGTCCACATCTCGCCCAACGCAACGCTCGCTAGCGTAAACCCCGCCCCGATCCTATTGCGCAGACATCGGCCGGCATCGCACTGCCGGCCGATGCCGTACTGGTCGCGCCGAACGCCGGCAGCGCTGCGATTATCGCTTCGGTTTGCGGGCGATCAGCGTGGCCCGACGCGGCGCGGGGTAGCCTTCGATGGTTAGATTGCGATTCTTCGGGTCGAGGAAATCGGCCAGCGAATGAAACTGCATCCAGTCGGTCGAGCGCTGTTCGTCGAGCGTGGTGACCGTTTCGTCGACACAGCGAATGGCTTCGAAGCCGCAGCGCTCAAGCCAGTGCGCCAGGGCGCTTGACGAGGGCAGGAAGTAGACGTTGGGCATGCTGGCATAGCGTTCGCCGGGCATGAACACGGTGCGCTCGTCACCCTCGACCACCAGCGTCTCCAGCACCAGCTCGCCGCCGGGCACCAGCGCTTCCTTCAGCTGCAGCAGGTGATCCAGCGGCGAAGAGCGGTGGTAGAGCACGCCCATCGAAAACACGGTATCGAAGGCGGCGAGCTTCGACGGAACGTCTTCGATGCCGACCGGCAGAAAGTGGGTGCGTTCGCCATCGGCATCGCCCACGAAGTGACGCACGGCGTGGAACTGGTAGTAGAAGCGCGGCGAGGGGTCGATCACCAGCACGAACGCGGCGCCGGCGCCGGCCATGCGCCAGGCGTGATAGCCGTTGCCGCCGCCGACATCCAGAATGCGACGGCCGGCGAGGGGCGACAGGTGCGGCGCGACCCGCTGCCATTTCCAGTCCGAGCGCCACTCGGTATCGATATCGATGTCGCCGAGACGATAAGGCCCCTTGCGCCACGGCATCAGGATCTTGAGCAGATTCTCGCAGCGCCGACGCTCGGCGTCGCTCAGCTCGAGCGCTACCGTGACACGGTCGGCCTGCAGGTTCACTTGCCGTGTCGACGACAACGCCGGCAGTTTGGCCACTGCCTTTTCCCACGCCGGCAGATCGCCGTGGCGGCGCCGATCGAGCCCGCGCGCCAGCTGTTCCGGAAGCAGCGCCAGCCAGCGGGTCAGGCCATGTTCGAGAAAGGCGAGATAGAGCCGGCGTTCGGCGTCCTTGAGCGTATCGATAGCGACGTCAGACATCCTCGAACGCGGCCTTCTCTTGGGATGTCGCCTTGCCCTTGAACGCGGCCTTGTCCTTGAAAGCGACGAGGGAGGCGAAGTTGAGATACTGGAACCAGGTCGTGACGCGCGAGAAGCCAGTCCTGGTCAACCGTTCGTGATGCGCCGCCAGCGTATCCGGCACCAGCACGTTTTCCAGCGCGGTACGCTTCTGGCTGATCTCCATGTCGCTGTAGCCGTTGGCCCGCTTGAAGTCGTGGTAGCGTTCCACCAGCCAGGCGTTTTCCTGCTCGTCTTCCGCGACGATCTTCTCCGACAGTACCAGGATGCCGCCGGGCTCCAGTGCCGCGAACAGCCTGGCGATCACCGCATCGCGATCCGCCGGCGGCAAAAACTGCAGCGTGAAGTTGAGCACGATCATGCCGCTGGGCCGATAGTCCAGATGACGGATATCCCCCTCGACGAACTGGATCCGATGATCCGGACTTTCGGCGGCGGCGGTTTCGCGGGCCCGGGCGATCATCGTCGGAGAGAGGTCGACGCCGGTCAGTTCGAAGGCGTCGGCAGGCAGGCGCCCGGCCAGTGCCAGCCCGACCGCGCCCAGCGAGCAGCCCAGGTCGTAGACATGGGCGCCATGGCGCAGGTGGCGTTCGGCGATGACGCCGAGCATGCCGAGAATCTGGCCGTAGCCGGGAATCGAACGCCGGACCATGTCCGGGAAGCACGCCACGACCTGCTCGTCGAACGAGAAGCTCGCCACACGATCAAGGGGTGTCGAAAAGATGGCGTCACGGTAAGATGCGTCAATCATTGCCGGAAGATATTCTTAATTGGGAGAGCGTGAAGCGAGCGCAACAACTGTCATGACTCGCTACGGCCATAGTGTACGTTTTGCGCCTCTTCGCTGCACGTGACAAGGAGAGCATTAGATGTCGATTCGTGAGACCCAGGCATGGAAAGCGCTCGAGCAGCAGCTCGAAGGGGGGATGCGGGAGGTTCATCTGAAGACCCTGTTCCAGCAGTCGCCGCGCTTCGAGACGTTCTATCTGGAAGCCGCCGGCATCCAGATGGATCTGTCCAAGCAGCGCTGGACGACGGAAGTCCGGGAGCAGTTGCTCTCGCTGGCGCGGGAAGCCGGCGTGCCCGAGGCGGTGCAACGCCTGCTCTCGGGGGAGCGGGTCAACCACACCGAGGACCGCCCGGCGCTGCATACCGCATTGCGTCTGCCGCGGGATGCCAGGCTCGAGGTCGAAGGCGTCGATGTGGTTGGCGAAGTGCATGCCACCCTCGACAAGATGGAAACGCTGGTCAACAAGCTGCTGAACGGTCAATGGCGCGGCGCGACCGGCAAGCCGATCACCGATGTGGTCAACCTCGGCGTCGGCGGTTCGGACCTGGGGCCGTTGATGGTCACGTCCGCACTGACCGATTTCGAGCCCGATGATGTCTTCGAGGTATCGACCCACTTCGCGTCGACCATGGACGGCTCGCAGCTGGCCGACTTTCTGAGCTGGCTCAACCCCGAAACCACGCTGTTCATCCTGTCGTCGAAGTCCTTCGGCACCATCGATACGCTGTCGAACGCCTCCACTGCGCTGGACTGGATCTCCACGCGCCTGGGCGGCGACGAAGCGCTGATCAAGCGCTTCCACTTCGTCGGCGTTTCCACCAAGCCCGACAAGATGACCGAATGGGGCATCGATCCGGCCAACCAGCTGCTGTTCTGGGACTGGGTCGGCGGTCGCTACTCGCTGTGGAGCGCCATCGGGCTGCCCATTGCCATTCGTGTCGGCATGGACAACTTCCGTCAGCTGCTGGCGGGTGCCCACGCCATGGACGAGCACTTCCGTACCGCCGAGCTGAAGGACAATCTACCGGTCCAGCTGGCGCTGATCGGCATCTGGAACGTCAACTTCCTCGATATCCGCTCCCACGCGGTGCTGCCGTACGATGGGCGCCTCAAGCACCTGCCGGGGTACTTCCAGCAGCTCGAGATGGAATCCAACGGCAAGTCCGTCACCAATAATGACGAAGTGGTCGACTATTCCACCTGCCCGGTGATCTGGGGCGAGATCGGCCCCAACGGCCAGCACGCGTTCTACCAGCTGCTGCACCAGGGCACGCAGCCGGTGGCGTGCGACTTCATCGCGCCGGTCAATCGCTACAACGATGTCGAGGACGAACGCTTCCGTGACGACCTGATGGCCCAGCACCGGCTGGCACTGGCCAACTGCTTCGCTCAGTCCCGCGTGCTGATGCTCGGCGACGACGCGGTGAAGTCCGAGAGCACGCCGCCCAGCTACAAGCGTTACCGCGGCAACCAGCCCTCTTCCACGCTGATGTTCGACAGCCTCAACCCGGCCACGCTGGGTGCTCTGATCGCGCTCTACGAGCACAAGGTGTTCGTGCAGGGCGTGATCTGGGACATCGACTCGTTCGACCAGTGGGGCGTCGAGCTGGGCAAGAAGATCGCTACCGAGACCGAAGAGATCATCGCCACGCAGAACGGTCTGGAGACGCTCGACGACTCCAGCCGCGGGCTGATTCAGGCGATCTGGAAAGGACAGGAGTCCCGGTGATCGGCCGGTGTCGCGAAAGCGGCGAGGTCTCGGATGTCCAGCGAGCCAGGTGAGGGAGCCATGTCGAGCGAGTCGCTTTCGGTAGCAAGGCCGGCCAGGGCGCTGCTGTACCTGCATGGCTTCAACAGCAGCAGCGCTTCGCCCAAGGCCCGGCTGGTCAAGGCGGCCTGCGAGACGCTGGCCCGACACGAGGGTCGCCCGTTCGCGTGTCTGACCCCGGATTTGTCGTACCGGCCGGACCTGGCCTGGCAGCAGGCCGAAGCGGCACTCGAGTCGCTGGGCCATGAAGATACGCTGCTGGTCGGCAGTTCCATGGGCGGCTTCCTGGCCACGCTGCTGGCGGAGCGCTACGGGCTGCGGGCCGTACTGATCAATCCGGCGGTACGGCCCGCCCGCTTCGTGGCCGATTACCTGGGGCAGACGTTGCTCAACGACGCCTCCGGCGAGCAGTTCACGATCGACAATAGTTATTTCGATCAATTGACCGCCCTGCAGTGGGAACGCATCGTGCATCCCTCGCGCTATCTTCTGCTGCTCGGCAGCGCCGACGAGACGCTGGATTGCCGTGAGGCGCTGCGCGCCTATGCCGGCAGTCGCGCCCTGATTCACCCCGGTGGCGACCACAGTTTCGGTGTGCTGCCCGAGTATCTGCCGGCGCTCTTCGCTCACGGCGGCTGGCACGTGCCGAGATCCCTCGTGCTGTCCTGAGAGCCTCGCGTCAGCATCGGGCGGCAACGCGGTACTGTAGATTTGACCAGTAGGGTGTATCATCGTCGCCAGCCTGCATGGGGTGGAGATGTCGCGATTCGGCTCGTACCGGCGATCACGCCTCGCTAGCGCCAGCCATGGCTCGCGCCAGACGTGCCGCGACGATTCGATGACGCAGCGGTCTCCACCCTGCAACGTCGATCCTGCAACTTTGACCCTGTGACTTTGACCTTACAAACGTGGCGAGACCCTGCATGACGCAATACAGCGCCAGTTCCATCGAGGTGCTTTCCGGCCTCGATCCGGTCCGCAAGCGGCCGGGCATGTACACCGACACCACCCGTCCCAACCACCTGGTGCAGGAAGTCATCGACAACAGCGTCGATGAGGCCCTGGCGGGATACGCCCACGAGATTCGGGTCGTTCTGTTGGACGACGGCGGCATCGAGGTTTCCGACGACGGCCGGGGCATGCCGATCGACGTGCATCCCGAACATGGCGTGACCGGGGTCGAGCTGATCCTCACCCGGCTGCACGCCGGCGGCAAGTTCTCCCAGTCCAGCTACCGCTTTTCCGGCGGCCTGCATGGGGTCGGCGTATCGGTGGTCAACGCGCTGTCGACGCGGCTCGAGGTCGAGGTGTGCCGCGAGGGCAATCGCTACGGTATCGCCTTCGAGAAGGGAGAGAAGGCCGAGGAGCTCTCGGTCATCGGCAGCTGTGCCAAGCGTGCCACGGGAACGGTGGTGCGTTTCTGGCCGGAGGCGGAATACTTCGACAGCCCCAGGCTGTCACTGCCGAAGCTGAAACACCTGATGCGCGCCAAGGCGGTGCTCTGCCCCGGCCTCAAGGTGGTGCTCAAGGAAACCGATGGCGCCGAGAGCGTCTGGCAGTACGAAGACGGCCTGCGGGACTATCTGGCCCAGGCAGTCGACGGTTTCGACGTGCTGCCGGCATCGCCGTTCACCGGCCACTTCGAGGACGAGGAGCAGGGCGTCGACTGGGCCATTCAGTGGCTGCCGGAAGGTGGCGAGCCGGTCCTCGAATCCTACGTCAACCTGATCCCCACGCCGCTCGGCGGTACCCACGTCAACGGCTTCCGCAGCGGCCTGCTCGAAGCGGTACGCGAGTTCTGCGAATACCGCAGTCTGCTACCGCGCGGCGTCAAGCTGTCGCCGGAGGACCTGTGGGAGCGGGTATCGTTCGTGCTCTCGATCAAGATGCTCGACCCGCAATTCGCCGGGCAGACCAAGGAGCGGCTGTCGTCACGCACGGTGGCGGGCTTCGTCTCCGGCGTGGTCAAGGACGCCTTCTCGCTGTGGCTCAACCACCATGTCGATCAGGCCGAACAACTGGCCGAACTGGTGATCAGCGCCGCCCAGCGGCGCCAGAAGAGCGCCAAGAAGGTCGCGCGCAAGAAGGTCACATCGGGGCCGGCGTTGCCCGGCAAGCTGGCCGACTGCTCCGGCCAGGATCCGGTATCGAGCGAACTGTTCCTGGTCGAGGGGGATTCCGCCGGCGGCAGTGCCAAGCAGGCGCGCAACCGCGAAACCCAGGCGATCCTGCCGCTGCGCGGCAAGATCCTCAACACCTGGGAAGTCGAATCCGCCGATATCTACAGCTCGCAGGAAGTGCACGACATCGCCGTGGCGATCGGTCTCGATCCGGGCAGCGACGATCTTTCCAAGCTGCGCTACCACAAGGTCTGCATTCTCGCCGACGCCGACTCCGACGGTCTCCACATCGCCACGCTGCTGTGTGCGCTGTTCGTGCGCCACTTCCCGGCGCTGGTCGATGCTGGCCACGTCTTCGTCGCCATGCCGCCGCTTTATCGCATCGACCTGGGCAAGGAAGTCTTCTACGCCCTCGACGAGAGCGAGAAGGCCGCGACGCTCAAGCGCCTCGAAGGCAAGCGCGGCACGCCCAACGTCCAGCGCTTCAAGGGGCTGGGCGAGATGAGCCCGCTGCAGCTGCGCGAGACCACCATGGCCGTCGACACCCGACGACTGGTCCAGCTCACTCGAGAACTTAACGACGGCACGCTGGAAATGATGGACATGCTGCTGGCGCGCAAGCGAGCCGCCGATCGCAAGAGTTGGTTGGAAGATTACGGCAATCTCGCCGAGATCGAGGTCTGAGCTACGAGCTACGAGCTACGAGCTACGAGCTACGAGCTACGAGCTACGAGCCGTGGGGTTCGCAGCCCGAAGATCGCGGCTCGTGGCTTTTCCAGAACACTGAGCGCGGGCACTGCCCGTGAATCTTCCATGACGACCAATAGGGCTCCGAACCCATGACCATGGATATTCAGGTAGCGGAGGGCGATGTCGAACGCCTTTCGCTCAAGGAGTACACCGAGAAGGCGTATCTCGATTATTCGATGTACGTGATTCTCGACCGGGCGTTGCCGCATATCGGCGACGGCATGAAGCCGGTCCAGCGGCGCATCGTCTATGCCATGCGCGAGCTGTCGCTGACCGCCAACGCCAAGTACAAGAAGTCGGCGCGTACCGTCGGCGACGTGCTGGGCAAGTTCCACCCCCACGGCGACAGCGCCTGCTACGAGGCGATGGTGCTGATGGCGCAGTCGTTCAGCTATCGCTATCCGCTGGTCGACGGCCAGGGCAACTGGGGCAGCCCGGACGATCCCAAGTCGTTCGCCGCCATGCGCTACACCGAAGCCCGCCTGTCGCGTTTCTCCGAGACGCTGCTGGCGGAGCTGGGGCAGGGCACGGTCGACTGGACACCCAACTTCGACGGCACCATGAACGAACCGGCGGTGCTGCCGTCGCGGCTTCCTCACGTGCTGCTCAATGGCGGCACGGGCATCGCGGTCGGCATGGCGACCGATATCCCGCCGCACAACGTGGTGGAGGTGGTCGAGGCGACCTGCCATCTGCTGCGTCATCCGCAGGCCAGCGTCGCGGATCTGATGCAGCATCTGCCGGCGCCGGATTTCCCGACGGATGCCGAGATCATTTCGCCGGCGGCCGATCTGCGCAAGCTATACGAGTCC
Organism: Salinicola sp. 4072; assembly: GCF_036663415.1. Taxonomy (NCBI): domain Bacteria; kingdom Pseudomonadati; phylum Pseudomonadota; class Gammaproteobacteria; order Oceanospirillales; family Halomonadaceae; genus Salinicola; species Salinicola sp. 4072. The sequence goes on from NZ_JAXOVV010000022.1 coordinate 15,745, forward strand.
GGCCGCGGTTCGGTCAAGCTGCGTGCGCGCTACGAGCGCGAGGATGGCAACATCGTGATCACCGCGGTGCCGTATCAGGTCAGCGGGGCCAAGGTACTCGAGCAGATCGCCGCCCAGATGCAGGCCAAGAAATTGCCGATGGTGGCGGATCTGCGCGACGAGTCGACCCATGAGACACCGACGCGCCTGGTGATCGAGCCGCGTTCCAACCGTATCGATGTCGAGGGGCTGATGGCGCACCTGTTCGCCACCACCGACCTCGAGAAGAACGTTCGCGTCAATCTCAACGTGATCGCGCTCGACGGCCGGCCGCGGGTGATGCCGCTCAACGACATGCTCGGCGAATGGCTGACGTTCCGCCGCGCCACCGTGCGCCGACGCCTGGAGCACCGTCTCGGCAAGGTCGAGGATCGTCTGCACCTGCTCGAAGGTCTGCTGGTCGCCTATCTCAACATCGACGAGGTGATCCGCATCATCCGCGAGGAGGATGAACCCAAGCCGGCGCTGATGAACGCATTCGGCATCACCGAGCGTCAGGCCGAAGCGATTCTCGAGCTGCGTCTGCGTCACCTCGCCAAGCTCGAGGAGATGAAGATTCGCGGCGAGCAGGACGAGCTGGAAGCGGAACGCAAGCAGCTCCAGAAGCTGCTGAGCTCCGAGGCGGCGATGACCGATCTGGTCGAGAAGGAGCTGCGGGAAGCGGCCGAGGCCTACGGCGATGCTCGCCGCTCGCCATTGGTGGAGCGTGCCGAAGCCAGGGCGCTTTCCGAGGTCGAGCTGGTGGGCGCCGATCCGGTGACCGTGGTGCTGTCCGAGAAAGGCTGGATTCGCGCGGCGCGAGGCCATGATATCGACCCTGCCGGGCTCTCCTACAAGGCGGGCGACAGCTTCCACCTGGCGGCACGAGGGAAGACCAACCAGCCGCTGGTGCTGCTCGACGACAGCGGTCGGGCCTACACGATGACGGCCCACAACCTGCCCTCGGCGCGCGGCCAGGGCGAGCCGGTGACCGGGCGGATCAACCCGCCGGCCGGCTCCAGCATGGTCGGGCTGATGCTGGATATCCCCAGCGCGCGCTATCTGCTGGCGTCCGACGGCGGCTATGGTTTCGTGGCCAGGGTCGAAGATCTTCTCGGCAAGAACAAGGCCGGCAAATCGGTGCTTTCGGTGCCCAAGGGATGCAACGTGATGCCGCCCAAGGCGATCCCGGAGGGCGACGGCGTGCGGGTGGCGGCCGTTTCCAACGAAGGGCGCCTGCTGGTCTTCGCGCTGTCGCAATTGCCGGAGATGGCAAAAGGCAAGGGCAACAAGATGATCGACATCCCGGGGGCCAAGGCCGCGAGACGAGAGGAGTTCGTGCGCGACCTGGTGCTGCTGCCGGAAGGAGCGTCGTTGATCGTCTACGCCGGCAAGCGCAAGCAGACGCTGAAGACGGCGGATCTCGAATACTACACTGGCGAACGTGGCCGTCGCGGCAGCAAGCTGGCGCGAGGATTCCAGAAGGTCGACAGGCTCGAGGTCGAGTCCTGAGCGGCGGCTCGGTCAGCCCAGCCCTCCAGCCCGAGGGCCAGGGCCGGATTCATCGATAAAGAGAGGGCGCAGCTTGGCGCCACGTGGGGAAAAGATGTCACAACGTTTCGTGGTGCGAGCCACTGGGCCCGCACGGCCCGGCCAGACGGCTGCACTGGGTACGGCGCTGGTCAGCGCCCATTGCCGTCTGCTGGATCTGAACCAGCATGTCGCCTTCGGCGAAGTGACGCTGGAGGCTTTGGTCGAGACCGCCGACGATCTTGGCGCGCTGCTGCCGTCGGCCGGCGACGTGTTCGGGCTGGATTGCCGTGTCGAGAAGGTGTCCTCTGAAAGCGAGGCGCTGTGGAGGGATGTCGCCAAGGACGCCCGCTGGGTACTGACCTTGATGGCACCGTCGCTCTCTGCGGAGGTGATGGCGGAAGTCGGGGCGCTGACGGCCGAGCAGGGCCTGATCATCGAGCGGGTGAAGCGGCTGTCGGCCGGCTGCCAGCTCGACACGGCCGACTCGTCGGCCGGTGCCTGCCTCGAATGGCGGCTCAGCGGCGCGGTGGCCGATTCCGCGTCCCTGCGTGAGAAGATCCTGGCGCTGAGTGAACGCTTCGACGTCGATGTCGCGCTGCAGCCGGCGAATCCGTGGCGGCGGCACCGCCGGCTGGTCTGTTTCGACATGGATTCGACGCTGATCCAGGCGGAGGTGATCGATGAACTGGCGCGGCGCCATGGCGTCTATGACGAGGTTGCCGCGATAACCGAACGTGCCATGCGGGGAGAGCTCGACTTCCAGCAGAGCTTTCGCGAGCGGATGAGCAAGCTGGGAGGCCTGGACGAGTCGGTGCTGGCAGAAATTGCCGAGTCGTTGCCGTTGATGCCGGGGCTCGAACGATTGATGCACTATCTCAAGCGCCTGGGTTATCGGACCGCGATTCTCTCCGGCGGCTTTACCTATTTCGCCCGTTATCTGCAGGAACGGTTGGGTTTCGATGAAATTCACGCCAACGAGCTGATCATTCGCGACGGCAAGGTCTCTGGCGAGGTTCAGGAGCCGATCGTCGATGCCGACCGCAAGGCGATGATGCTCAGGCAGATCGCCGAACGGGAAGGCTGGGATCTGGCCCAGACCGTGGCGGTTGGCGATGGCGCCAACGATCTCAAGATGCTGGCGGTCGCCGGCATGGGCGTGGCGTACCATGCCAAACCCTTGGTGCGTCAGCAGGCGCAGCAATCGGTTTCGGCCTGCGGTCTCGATGGGCTTCTGTACCTGCTGGGCTATTCGGAATCCGATCTGGCGGCCTTGGCGGAAGATTGAGCGGGGGGCCACGGCCGGCACGCCGACCGAGCGGACTCCCGGGTTTCCCGGGGGTCAGTCGGTTGAGGTTGAATTATTTTGTTTGACAGCAACGAAAAGTTACACTGCTTGCTCGCCGGCCGTGACGCGGCCACGCCTGACTGCTTTATCATTGGCTCTTCGCCATTGATCCTTTGGCCATCAGCGCTTTGTCATTCGCCGTTTGTCATCGACCACGCATTATCGAAAACTCATGACCGACTCTGCTTCCACGGATATCCACCAAGCTAAAGCCATATGGGAGTGGCTCGAGCCACTATGCCTTCAGGGTGGCGCGAATCTGGCGTTCGACGCTGCCGGTAGCACTTCCTGGCCGGTAATACTGGATCACGTCGTCATCGGTCAGGCGCTGGTCGTCGATGTGTCTGCGGTGCCGGCGCTGGCGAAGTCGCTCACTCGGGGGGGCGAGTTTCATCTCATCGGTCATGTCAACGGGGCGTTGGTTCGCACCGCGCCGCTCACGGTGATCGAGCCCCTGGAAGATGCGCAGCGGATACAGTTTCGCTGCACCTATCCCGAATACATCAGCACCATTCACCGTCGCGGTACCTTTCGCGCCCCGCTGCGGGCCGAGATGGGCGTCGAGACGCGTCTCACCCTGACGGAGGATGGGCCTATCATCGATACCGAAATCCGCAATCTCTCGCTGGGCGGCTGCCTTCTCGCCATGCGTCTGGTGGATGCCGTGGCGCTGACTCCTGACCAGCCGATCGAGACTCTCGAGCTACGCTTCCCCAATCGACAGCGTCTCAAGCTCAAGGGGCATATCCGTCATGTACGCACCGATGACGACTGGACCATGGCGCTGATCGGCTGCGAGTTCGATGAGTTGCCGATCGATAGCGAGCGACAACTCTGGCACTGCGTCAAGGAAATCGAACGCGAGAGTGCGCGCAAGACGTCGATCAGCGACAAGCCGCTCGAGCCTTCTTCGCTGTTCATGCTGCCGCAGGGGCGCCGGCCGCAACCGGTCAAGTCGATCCTAACCACCCCGGCGCCAGTCGCGGGCGCTGACAATACGGTCGTCCGGCGACTGCGGAAGATCGCCGACTATCTGAACGCGCAGAGCCTGCAGCTTCAGAATGGTGGCCTGATTGCCTCATCTTTGCTGTCCCGACATGCGGACACGCTGCTGTCGCTTGGCGCGCAAAGTCGGGAATCGCTGCTCTATGCGCTGGGATATCTCGAGAACGAACCGGTCCAGGTCCAGCATGCGCTGGCGGTCGCGGTTCGTGCCGTCGATCTGGCGCGCCGGCAGGGCTACGACGACAGTACCCTCAAGGCGATCGCGGCCAGCGCCCTGATCCACGATCTCGGCAAGGCGTCGTTGCCTGCCACGCTGCTCGAGAGCCGCGTCCCGTTGAGCGACGCCCAGCGGGCGCTATTGCCGGGGCATGTCCAACTGATCAGCGAGCGGCTGGCCGATTGTCGCTGGCTTTCGACGGATGTCGCCACGTCGGTGGTCGAACAGATCAACGAACGGCTCGACGGCAGCGGCTATCCTCGCGGGCTGCGCGCCGAGGCGATCGATGATCTGGGTCGGATGGTGGCAGTGGTCGATGTCATCGATGCGCTGACGCGCCCGCGCGCGGACCGCGACGCCTGGCCCCTGGTCAATGCTTATCGCCATGTGCTGGGGAACGCCGCGCTCTTCGACAGTGTCTGGGCACAACGCTATGTGCGTCTCTTCGGCATCACGCCAGTAGGCTCGCTGGTGCGATATTCCAGCGGCGCCCTGGCCTGGGTTCAACGTCTGGATGCCAAAGGGCGGCCCTCGCAGGTCCATATGGTGCTCAATGCCAATAGCCGGCAGCGTCGTCTCGATCTGGTACTGGGACGACACGATCTCGATCAGCTCGGTCGGCTGGAAGGCGTGGCCAAGCCCGGCGATTATGGCTTGTCGCGGAGTGGCAGCGCCTCGCCAGGAACGGCCTGATTTTTCCTTTCCGATTCGCCGGCGAGCGCTAACGCTGGCGTTCCCGTGCCTGACGGGGTGTGATGCCGAAGGTGCGGCGGAACGCGGTGGCGAAGTTGGTAGCATCGTTGTAGCCGGCGAGTTCGGCGGCCTCGCTGACGCTGACATGGCTATCCTGTAGAGCCCGGTTTGCCGCGTCCAGACGCCGCTGACGCAGGTGACGCTGCAACGGCATTCCATAACGCTGCTGGCTGAGCCGCTGCAGTGTGCTCACGCTCATGTTTAGATGTCCGGCGATCTCCGTGAGGGTCTTGGTATCGCCACTCCCGCCTTCGATGAAATCCCACAGTCGCCGTTGCTGGCGGGTTTCTCTGCTGTCTCTGTCCGATGTCCGCAACAGCGGTGCCAAGCCTTCGCCGGCCATGGTCAGCGCCAACCCTTCACGTCGCAGGCGAGTGGAAAAATCGTCAGCGGCGCGAGGGGTCGAAAGCTGGGTGCGAGCCAGCGTCAACAAGCCGGCGCTAGGTTGCCATTGGCGTAGCCCCAGGTGTGGCAGGTCATCGAGCAGACGTGCCGTTTCCGGCGATGTCTGAAGCCAGGCTGGCGACAAGGTCAGCGTTAAACTGAATTCGTGGGTACCGGCCAGAGCGTGGCGCTCGAACGTTGCGGCTTCCCGCAGATGGACCAGTAGGGCCGTCGGCCGTTCCGAGGCGAGTGGCATTGGGCGGCCGTCGAAGCGCACGTCGACCATACCGGCCATGAACAGGATCAGCTTCAAGCCAGGCATCATTTCTGCATGATTGCTCATGCGATGGCGATTGCGGATCGCGGCATGGCGCAGCACCAATTCCTCTTCGATCACATCCACGCCAAAATTGCCGTCGAGCAGCGGCTCCCCCGGTACGCTGTCGATACGATAGTCGCGTCCGAGATGGATAGCGTGGTGCCTCAGTGCGTCATGCCCCAGCGCTTCTGGCCGAGGCGGGAGTGCGAAATGAGAAGAGATCACGATTGGCTGTCAGGCACAGGTAATTGGAGGTTTCCCACAGGTGAGGTGGAGAAGCTTCTGGAATAATGCGTGTCGCCAATCTCGTTTGCAACTCATTCTCATTATCATAAACGCCCGGCATCCGGTAAGGATTACGGGTGTGGGAGCAAGGAACGACACCATGATTCGCCACCCCCAACGCTTTCGCTACTGCGTGCCGGTCGCCGTTGGTCTGAGTCTCTCCGTGCCTTGGGTCGCTTCACAGGCCCAGGAAAGCCAGCCGGCCGAGGACACTTTCCTCGAAACCTTGACCGTCAAAGGCAACCGCCTCTACGAGATGCTGCCGTCCGAAATGACCGGCGGTTATGCGGTGGATGCAGCGACGGTAGGCACCAAGACGCCTGCCGCGCTGCGGGACATACCCCAGTCGGTGAGCGTGGTGACTCGCGAGGCGATCGAGTCACAGAATCTCGATACGCTCGACGAGATGGCCAAACGGACGCCCGGGATGCGTGTGCTGCCCAACGACAGTGGCCGCTCGTCGATCTACGCCCGCGGCTACGAATACGATGAGTACAACGTCGATGGCCTGCCGGCGCCGATGGCCAGCATTGTCGGTACCGTGCCCAACCTGGCGGCATTCGACCGCGTCGAGGTCATGCGCGGGCCATCGGGGCTTTTCAACAGCACCAGCGAGATGGGCGGCATCATCAACCTGGTGCGCAAGCGACCGACCGAGGATTTCCAGGGCCACGTGGCCGGCCGCTACGGCAGTTGGGATCAGAACTATCTCGAGACCGATATCTCGGGGCCAATCGACGCCGCTGGCCGAGTTCGCGGGCGTCTGGTGGTCAGTAACGACGACACCAACGGCTACGTCGACGACAACGAGAATACCAATCAGACCTTCTACGGCGCGCTCGACATCGACCTCGACGAGGACACTTTGCTGTCGCTCGCCTATCTGCGTCAGCATCGGGATCTGGTGCCAAACAACGGCCTGCCGACCGATGCCAACGGCAATCTGCTCGATGTCACTCGCTCCACCTTTGCCGGGGCGGACTGGAATCGCTTCGAGATGCAGAGCAATGACTACATCGCCGAGCTGACCCATCGGTTCGACAACGGTGGCTACGGTCGCATTGCCGCGCGCTATTCGACCCGTGATGCGGACTTCAACTACGCCTACGGCATTTCCGGTATTGCGGAGGATGGCACTTTTACGGCGCGAGGCCTTGGCGGTGATGTCGATCAGCAATCCCTGTCGATGGACGCCAGTTACAGCCAACCGTTCGAAGCGCTGGGCAACGTGAGCGAGTTCGTGGTAGGAACGGACTACAAGCGTTACGAGACCGAGACCTTCCAGGCCGTCTCGGCGCTGGGCAATACGACGCTGGGCCAGATCAATGACATCGCTTATGTCGATGTCTCCGACGTGGGGACAGTCAGCACGGATGATCGCGAGACGCTAGAGGAATATGGTCTGTACTCGAAGCTGACTTTCCGGCCGATCCAGCCGCTGGCGCTGATCGCCGGCGGTCGGGTCAGCTCCTATCAGGCTCGTGTCACTGACCATACGGATGATGATGCCGTTGCCAGCCGCAGCGATGACAGCAAGTTCACGCCCTATGCGGGAGCCGTGTTCGATCTCGACGATCGTCATTCGCTGTACGCCAGCTACTCCGAAGTCTTCAATCCCCAGACTTACACGGATGCCGACGGTGGGCTGCTCGAACCGCGTGAAGGCAAACAGTATGAAATCGGCATCAAGGGCAGCTATTTCCATGGCGACCTGAATGCGCGTGTATCCGCCTTCCGCTTGTACGATGACAATCGAGCCGCTCCGTTAGTGGAAAACGGCACAACCGTAAGCGGCGTCTACGCCTCTGTCGGTAAAACACGCACGCAAGGCGCTGAGTTCGAACTGACAGGCACGCCGTTGCCGAACTGGGACATCATCGTTGGCTACACCTATCTCGATATCGATGTCAGAAACGAGGGATCGGATGATACGGCCTTCGTGCTGATGCCGAAGAATCAGTTCAACGTCTGGACTCAGTACGGCTTCGAAGGCGGTGTACTCGATGGCTTCCATATCGGCGGCGGGGTCACCGCACTGAGCGATTTCCAGACGGCCACCTCCGCAAGAGCGCCCATCAGTATCGAGGCGCCGGGCTATGCGGTGGTGGATGCCATGGTCGGCTATGACTTCACGTCCAATCTCAAAGGCCAGCTCAATTTCAATAATATCTTCGACAAGACCTACTATGAGCGAGTCGGGTCGGTAGGGACTTTCAACATGTACGGGGCGCCGGCCAATGTCGTCGCGTCACTGCGTTATGACTTCTGATGCATTACGTCTCTGGATTCTCGGCTGCCTGTCATGGGCGGCCGTTTTCATCATGCCTGCCGCCGTCGCTGAGGAGCCCACCGTGACCGCTGCCCCCGTGACATTGACCGACACGCAGCAATGGACGCTCCATGGCGAGGCCACCGGGCGTGACTATCTGATTCAGGTCTCGATACCGGATTCGCCGCCGCCGGTCGGTGGCTATCCGGTGCTTTATGTCCTCGATGGCAACGCACGCTTTCCGCTGGCAGTGGTGGGGCGTGACAGCCTGACGCTGCGCGGGCCCGACGGCGGCACCAGCCCCTGGCTGATCGTGGGAGTGGGATATCCCGATACCCGTCGCTTCGACAGCGAAGCGCGTAGCGAAGACTATACGCCGGCGGTGCCGGGCATGCCCGAGGTCGACTCCCGGGGCCGGCCGGTCGGCGGCGCGGGGCAATTCCAGGACTTTCTTCAGGACCAGTTGTTGCCGCAGATCGCTGGACGGTTCGATGTCGATGCCTCGCGTCGGGCGCTGCTCGGTCACTCCTATGGTGGCCTGTTCGCGCTCTATACCGCACTGACTCGCCCCCGACTGTTCAGCGATTACCTCGCCATCAGCCCATCACTATGGTGGGGAGACGGGTTCCTGTACGCGCTCCCCTCGGCAGGAGCCAGCGGAAAGACGCGGGTGCTGCTGGGCGCGGGTGATCAGGAGCGGGGGCAGAGGCCGGCATTTGCAGAAACCACCGATGCGCCATCCACGTCCGTGCCGGCAATGTGCGACAACGTGGTCTGCTTTGCGCAGTGGCTGCAAACTCGACACGCCGATTGGATCATCGACCATCGCTCATTCAAGGGCGCCAGCCATGGCAACGTCATGTGGCCCGCGATGCAGGCGGTATGGGCGTTTCTTGACAAAAAGGAACAGTGACGCAGCGGCCACATGGGAAAGATTGAACCACACTGTGAGAGCCAAGCTCTGACGCACAGGAGGTGATCGCATGGCTGGATTGGACGGTTCCACGCCTTTCGCGGGCTTCATGCCGCCCCATGTTCTCGAACGCATCATGTCGCATGGCAACGCGCGGCTACAGCAGTGCGCACGCCTGACCCTGCAGGCCGATGCACAGTTCCGGTTGCGCAATGCGGCACCGCCAGCGGCGCGACCCGCGGATGGCAGCCGGCCCGGCGAGGTCGCACGCTATATCTACTCGGCAGGCAATCAGCAGACGCTACCCGGCGACCTGGTTCGCCAGGAGGGCGATCCGGATAGCGGCGATGTCGTCGTCGACGAAGCCTACCGGTGGCTGGGTGCCACCTACCTTTTCTACTGGCAGGTCTTCGAGCGCGACTCCATCGATGGCGAGGGCATGGCATTGCTGGGGACGGTGCACTACGGCGAAGACTACGACAACGCCTTCTGGAACGGAGCCCAGATGGTGTTCGGTGACGGCGACGGCGAGCTGTTCAACCGTTTCACTGCCGCGCTCGATGTCGTCGCCCATGAATTGACTCATGGCGTCATCGAGCGCGAGGCTGGTCTCGTCTATGCCGATCAGTCCGGCGCGCTCAACGAATCCCTGGCGGACGTCTTCGGCGCCATGGTCAAGCAGCACCACTTCGAGCAGAGCGTGGAGGAAGCCGACTGGCTGATCGGGGAAGGATTGCTCACTGATCGCGTCAACGGCCTCGCGCTGCGCTCGATGGCCAATCCGGGCAGCGCCTACGACGACCCCGTGCTCGGCAAGGACCCTCAGCCGGGCCATATGGACGATTTCGTGCGCACGTCCTCGGACAACGGCGGCGTGCATATCAATTCCGGTATTCCCAACCGTGCCTTCTTTCTCGCGGCGACGGGGCTGGGTGGCTTCGCCTGGGAGAAGGCGGGCCCGGTCTGGTTCGACGCGCTCACCGATCCGCGCCTGCAGCGCGATGGCAATTTCGCCCAGTTCGCCCAGCTTACGGTCGACTGTGCGGCGAAACGCTTCGGCAACGACAGCGAGGTCATGCAGGCCGTCAATCGGGCCTGGGTCGAGGTAGGGGTTCTCTCATGAACGACAGCGCGGGCCTCGAGCTCGAGCCGACCAGCGTGCTGCTGGTCACTCGGGAGGGCGGCTTCGTGGTCACGCCCGGCTTGTCCGCCCCGCGGCGGATTGACTGCCGGGAACTGACCGAGTGCCAGCGGCTGAGACTCCAGGCGGTGCTCGAGGAGCTCGATCATCGACGTGGCGCTTTGCCAGCGGCCGGGGCCGACAGGCGATCCTTCCGGGTGACGCTGAAAATGTCCTCCGATCGACCCGAAAAGGAGTGGGAGCTGGAGGAGAGCGCCGCACCCAGGTCATTGATCGGGCTCTGGAAACGGGGCGCCCAAGGTCTCGATGAGAGTGATGACTAACCGGGCAGCCATCGCCGCGGCGAGTTTTTTTGCGTTTTCATGGAACTCTATCGGGATATCGAACTCTGAGCTAGTAGCCCAGGATGGGCGCACAGCGTAGGCCGGGCCTGTATTGGGTCCGGCTTCTTTTTGTCCGTTTGTCAGCTGTCCTGCGCATCCGATTTGCGCGTTACCGCGGCTTTTCCATCGACGTTCCGTCGATGGACATCTTCCTCGAACGGGCCCAATGGGGCCCGGTTTCATGTGTTATCTTGCAGACTTTTGTCGAGATCGGGCTGAACTCATCACGACTTCACGGTAACGAGAGAGATGCGACGAGGATTCATCAAGGCACGACGTCGGCCGATGCTGGCGGGGTTGCTGATCGCCATTTTCATCGCGGCACTCGCCAGCCAACTGGTTGAATACGGGGGCGGGAATGTGGGCGGCGGAGGCTCGAGCGAGCCTCTGTCTCAGACTGGTGCTCGTCTTTCGTCGGATGCCGGAGCGCAGGCCAGCGCCGAGGCGACGCTTCAGCGTGCCTTCGACACGCATCGGGAAGGGTTCTGGGTCGAGGCGTCAGGGCGGATCGTGCGGATGTTGGCGGATGATCGGGAAGGCAGCCGTCACCAGCGGATCATCGTCGTGCTGGATACCGGCCAGACGCTGCTGATCGCCCACAATATCGACATTGCTCCACGCGTCGAACGGATCGAAGTGGGCGATCGCCTACGCTTTCGCGGCGAATACGTGTGGAATGCCCAGGGCGGCGTCATTCACTGGACCCACCACGATCCCGGCGGCACCGAAATCGGCGGCTGGCTGGAGCATCAGGGGCGGCGCTATCAGTGACAGGGCGCGGATGAAACCTCAGCGAGCGTAGCCGCGAACCCGACGTTTCCCCGTGATTCGCTGGGCGTGCCAGCGTCGCGATAGCCACCACATGCCCAGCCAGTCGCGGGCATGCCCCGCGAGATTGGCGGGAAGATGCCAGAGCGAAGAGCGGGCAGCTTGTGTCCCGTGGCGCAGATTGACGCGGTAGCTACCGATGTGGCCACCGCTTCGCCGAATCAGCAGGGGGAGAAAGCGGTGCAGCCGGTCGACGGACGGCAGCGCGATCAGCACGTCGCGACGAATCAGACGCAGGCCGGCCCGCTCGCTGCCCGCGAGCTCGATGCCCAAGCTCCGGAACGCGCGAAAGAGTGACCTTCTCCAGCGGCAACGCGGATCGAGCGGGATGCCCTCGACCAGCGTCAAGCCTTGATGCCGGGCCTCGCCGAGCATCTCGGGAATGTCATGGGGATCGTCTCGACCCTGGGCATCGAGCGTTGCGATCCACTCTCCCCGGGCGAGCCTGCCGGCTTGCCATAGCGCCGCGTCGGCGCCGATAGCCGTGGCCTGGCGATAGAGCCTGACCCGGCTGTCATTGACCGCCAGCCGTGACAACGCATCCTCGTCGCTTTCGGAGGTGGCGTCGTCGATGACGATGAATTCCAGGCCGGCAGCGTGGCGAAGTGCGCTGGATGCCTCGGCCACGACCCGACCGACCTCATGAGAGGCATCGTGGACAGTGATGACAAGTGATAACTTGGGTAGTTCGAGCATGATGAAATCCCGTTGGTTTTCAAAGCGTCGACTTTGCTCGTCCTGTCGGAGGCGTCACTATGACAGCCTATTCTTAACGCCGGCTTAGTGATCTGCGGTGTTAGCGGTCACTTATGTTTCAAATTGTCCGGCTGACACGTGACAGTGTCATGTCAGCACGGCGGGAACCAATCCGGCGATGTCGTTGTATTGTTAAGGCAACGTTTTGAAAGCCGAGTTTCGCCAGGAGTGGCGACAGTTAGAGAGAACGCCATGAGGGTAATGCTGGTTGAAGACGATCCGTTGCTGGGAGAGGGGGTCGTCGATGTACTGCGCCGTGAACAGATGGTGCCTGAATGGCTCATCGAGGGGCGCGGAGTCTGCGAGGCTCTCGAGGGGTCCACTTTCGATGCGCTGATACTGGACCTGGGCCTTCCGGACATCGATGGCTTCGAGGTGCTCAAGCAGCTGCGGGAAGCGCAAAGCCAGATTCCGGTGTTGATCCTCACAGCGAGGGACGACGTGGTCGATCGTATCCGGGGGCTCGACGGCGGGGCGGACGACTATCTCGTCAAGCCTTTCGACAACGGCGAACTGCTGGCGCGGTTACGTGCACTGGTACGGCGAAGTGCCGGTCGTGCATCGCCGGTGGTGACCTGCGGCCGACTGATGCTGGACCCGGCAGCGCACGAGATTCGCTTCGACCACGCGGTGGTGGCGCTGGGGCGCCGCGAGCACGACCTGCTGGCGTACCTGATGACGCATCCAGGGCAGGTGTTTACGCGCGATCAACTGGTCGAGGTGCTCTACGGCTGGGACGCCGAGGTCGAGAGCAACGTCATCGAAGTCCACGTTCATCATCTGCGCCGGAAGTTCGGCAGCGGCGTGGTGGCGACCGTGCGTAACGTCGGTTATCGGCTGGGAGCCGCGGGTTGAGATCCATTCGTCGTTACCTCAGACGGGTTCTGCTGATATCGGTGACACTGATCACCTCGCTGGCTGCGCTCTGGAGCTATCACGACACTCGCGATCAGATCAACGAACTGTTCGACGCCGAACTGGCGCAGACGACGCGAACGATGGTCGCGCTCTATTTCGAGTATCGCGGCGATCAGGGTCGGGATCCGCAGGAGATGATTCACGACCTGCAGCTTCAGCCCGTCATGCTGCCGGACAATCCCACCGACGAACCGACCCCGCTGGGACATCCCTACGAGAAGAAGCTGGGGTTCCAGATCTGGGACGACGAGGGCCACGCCTTGCTGGGCATGAGAACGCCCGGTGTGCTCGAGACGATGATTCCAGCGCCCGGTTATGCCCATACCGAGGGAGAGGGCCACGACTGGCGCACGTTCACGCTGTATGACGAGGTCCACGGCGTCTGGGCGAGCGCCGCCCAGCGCGACGACGTGCGCGACGAGCTGACCTGGCAGATTGCGCTGCGCAACCTGATGCCGCCGGTGATCGGCGTGCTGCTGATCGCGATGCTGATTCCCTTTGTCGTCGCGCGTGGCTTTTCTCCCTTGCTGCGCATCAGTCGCCAGATCACTGCTCGCCAGCCGAGCTATCTGGAACCCATCGACGGCAGCGAGGCGCCGGATGAAATTCGCGGCATGGTCGATGCGCTCAATGGTCTGTTCGGTCGCCTGGCCGAAACGCTGGAAAAGGAGCGTCGCTTCACCGCCAACGCCGCCCACGAGCTGTGTACGCCTCTGGCAGCGATCAAGGTGCACGCGCAGAACCTGATGACGGATACCACCGAAGCGCGCTCCCAGCGCGGCGCCCGCTCGATCATCAACGGGGTCGACCGGATGACCCGTGTCGTCGAGCAGCTGTTGACACTCTCCCGGCTCGAGAGCGGTGAGGGCATGAATCGGCAGGCGGTGGATCTGACCCGGCTGGGAAGAGAGCTACAGCGGGACATGCAGCCGCTGGTCGATGGCCGCAGGATCGAGTTCACCCAGCAGATTCCCGCTGAGCTGCAAGTCGTCAGCTATGAAAACGGCCTTTACGTGCTGCTGCGCAATCTGCTGGACAACGCGCTGCGTTACACCCCGGAAGGGGGCGAAGTCTGCCTGCGGATGCGGCAAGCCGAAGACCGGTTGCACATCGAGATTGCCGACAGTGGGCCGGGGATTCCGGTCGCCGAGCGCGAGAGGGTATTCGAGCGCTTCGTGCGCCTGGCCGGACAGCGAACCAGCGGGTCGGGGCTGGGGCTGTCGATCGTTCAGGAGCTGGCCGAACGGCTTGGCGGAGAGATCCGTCTCGACGAAACCTCCCTGCCGGTCGCCAGCGGCCTGAGTGTTCATGTCACGCTGCCGATAGGGTGAGGAGAGAGTCGAGGCGAGGGCCGGGGCGCGGCCCTCGAGTGGATGATCGACAAGTAACTCAGAGCGGTGTCTTGCTCCGTTCGCCGGGCACCTCGCGGACCAGTCGCGGCATCAGGAAGCCGGCCAGTCGCTGACGCAAGGCATCCACCAGATCGCGGGCCTCGTCGTCGGGCACGTCGAAATGCGCCGCGCCCGATACCGGGTCGAGCACATGCAGGTAATAGGGCAGGATTCCGGCCTCGAACAGGCGCTCCGAGAGTGCAACTAGCGTATCCACGTCGTCGTTGATCCCGCGCAGCAGCACGCTCTGGTTGAGCAGCGTGACGCCGGCCGCCTTGAGTCGAACGCAGGCCGCGACCACCGCTTCGTCGATCTCCTGGGCGTGATTGATATGCAGCACCATCACCTTCTGCAAGCGAGTGCTACCGAGCCATTCGAGCAGCGCGTCGTTGACGCGATCGGGGATCACCACCGGCAAGCGGGTATGAATGCGCAGCCGCTTGAGATGGGGAATCGCGTCCAGCCGTGCGACGAGCGCGGCCAGCCGACGATCCGGCGAGGCTAGCGGATCGCCGCCGGAAAGGATCGCTTCCTGGATCGAGTCGTCTTCGCGCAGGTAATTCAGTGTCCGTTCCCACTCCCGCATTGATGGCGCGTTGTCGGCGTAGGGGAAATGACGGCGGAAGCAGTAACGGCAATTGATCGCACAGGTCGGACTGGCAATCAGCAACGCCCGGCCGGGGTATTTGTGAATCAGTCCCGGTCGGGGCGTGTGGTCGCGCTCTTCCAGCGGATCATCGACATAGCCCCGTACGGCATCGCCTTCCGCGCCCAGCGGCAGGACCTGGCGCAGCAGGGGGTCGTTCGGATCGCCGCGCCGAATCCGCGAGAGATAAGCCAGCGGCACGCGCACCGGAAACAGATCGTGCCCGCGTCTGGCGCCCGACAACCATTCGAAATCCAGCCCCAGATGCCGACAGAGCTCGGCCGGGTCGCGGATCACGTCGCGCAGTTGCTGCTGCCAGTCGCCCACCGATGTATCGGACACGGGCGCTTCGGGTTCGACCTCTTCGCAATGCACAGCGATCGGGGTTCGGGTTATCATGCTGGCCACTCGAAATCAGAGCGCTTGCCGGTCAGGCATCGCGCGGAAATGGGGTTTTTCGTCGCGGACGGCCCGCGAACGGTTACTAGTGAGGAATCATGGCGAACTATTCTACCAACGAATTCAAGGGCGGCCTGAAGGTCATGCTGGATGGCGACCCGTGCAACATTCTCGAGAACGAATTCGTCAAGCCCGGCAAAGGCCAGGCCTTCAACCGCGTCAAGCTGCGCAACCTGATCACCGGCCGCGTCTGGGAGCGCACCTTCAAGTCCGGCGAGTCGCTGGAAGGCGCCGACGTCATGGATCTGGACATGGAGTACGTCTACACCGACGGCGACATGTGGCACTTCATGAAGACCGATGGCTCCTTCGAGCAGTATGCGGTCGACAAGAAGGCCATCGGCGACGTCGAGAAGTGGCTCAAGGAACAGGCCGTCTATACCGTCACGCTGTGGAACGATAACGCCATTGCCGTCTCTCCGCCCAACTTCCTCGAGCTTGAAGTGGTCGAGACCGATCCGGGCCTCAAGGGTGACACCGCGCAGGGCGGCTCCAAGCCGGCAACGCTTTCTTCCGGCGCCGTGGTTCGCGTACCGCTGTTCATCAATCAGGGCGAAGTGCTGAAAGTCGATACGCGCTCGGGCGAGTACGTCTCCCGGGCTTGAGTCCTACCTGCGCTCGCGCCTGACAGCGCTTAAATTCGCCTTGTCAGGCGCGCGCTCGGAGAGGACTCCGTATCTGATGGCCGCATGGCCGGATTCTATTAGCCACGCTCAAGCGTGGCTTTTGCCGTTATAGAGGTGAAATCGTGTCTATCGACTGGCAGCCCACGGCAAATCTCGACACACTGCGCGAGCGTGCCAGGCTATTGACCGCCATTCGGCACTTCTTCTCCGAACGAGGCGTGCTGGAAGTGGAGACGCCGATTCTCGGTCACGGCGGCAGTACCGACCCGCATCTGGACTCTCTGTCACTGACGGCAACGACGCCAGCCGGTCGCGAACACCTTTGGCTGCAGACCTCGCCGGAGTTCCACATGAAGCGGCTGCTGGCAGCGGGCAGCGGGCCGATCTTCCAGCTGGCGCGCAGCTTCCGCGACGGTGAAGTGGGGCGGCGCCACAATCTCGAATTCACCATGCTCGAATGGTATCGGCCCGGTCTGTCGCTGACGGCATTGATCGACGAGTGCGGAGCGCTGATTCGTGCAGTGCTGCCGACCGACCCGGGCCCCTTGCGCCAGCGCCGCTATCGGGAGCTCTTTCGCGAGACGCTCGATGTCGACCCGTTCACGACATCGCTGGCGGACTTGCGTCGGCTGGCCGGGCAAGTCGGTGGACTGGCGATGGATGACGCGGACCGTGACGGCTGCCTCGACCTGCTGATGAGCTTCGTCATCGAACCGCAGCTGGGCCGAGAGGGTATCGATGCGGTCGTCGACTATCCGGCCTCTCAGGCCGCGCTGGCGCGCAAGCGGCTCGATCCCGAGGATGGCGTCAAAGTCGCCGCGCGGTTCGAGATCTATCTCCACGGGCTCGAGCTTGCCAACGGTTACGACGAACTCACCGACGCCGCCGAGCAGGGTGAGCGCTTCGCGGATGACAACCGTCAACGCGAGGCGCTGGGCAAGCCGAGCGTCGATCCAGATCAGCGGCTGGTTGCCGCGCTCGAATCCGGGATGCCCGCCGGCAGCGGCGTGGCGCTGGGTGTCGATCGCCTGATTCAGCTGGCGCTGAACAAGGAGTCGATCGCCGAGGTCATGGCGTTCCCGACGCCGCGGTGTTGAGGTAGATCAGACACTCAGACCTGGTTGCCCGTCGAACGGCCATAGATGCGTAATTTCCGTCAACAACTGCTTGGCGGCCGGTGACAGCGGACGATGCTGACGTACGATCACGTGAGTCTCCGCGTCGGCGAACACCGGATGATCAATCTTCAGTGCCACGAGCTGCTGGCGGCGGATCTCGTGCAGCAGTGCCACGTGGCCAATGAAGGTGACACCGTTTCCGGAGCTCACGTATTGCTTTAGCGTGGCCAGCGAGTTGCTCACCAGGCTGGGGCGAAAATGACATTTGCTCATCACTTCCACGGCATCGATCAACTGACGAATGCCATAGCCATGGCTGGCAAGCCCCAACGGCCATTTGAGTACCTCATCGAGCGCCAAAGGCTGGGGTAGTCGGGTGAGCGGGTGCTGCGGATGCACCACCGCGCAGAGTGGTTGCCGTGCGGACGCCGCCGATGTGACGCCGGGTATCAGTCTCGGCGCGTAGGCCACCCCGATGTGCGCTTGGCCTTCGTAGACCTGCCTGACCACATCGTTGACTGCTGCCAGATTGAGCTCGATCGTCAATTGCGGATGACGCGCGCAGAAATCGTTCATGACACCGCTCATCAATTGATCGCTGTAGCCCTCGCTGATCGACAGGCTGATATGGCCGCGCTGTAGGCCATCCATCTCGGCGAGCTGTCCGAATAGCGTCTGCTCGGCGACGTCCCGCTCCCGGTAGAAGTCGAGCAGAATGTTCCCCGCCTCGGTGGCTTTGACGCCTCTACCATGCCGTTCGATCAGCGACATGCCGACAGCCTGCTCGAGTTGACGAATCTGACGGCTGATGACGGAAGGCTCCACATCGAGCCGATCCGACGCGGCTCTTATCGAACCGGCCGTGAGAGCGGCATGGAAATAGTGGAGCCAGCGGACATTGAGGTGTGCTTCGGTCGTTCCCGACTGCGCCATATGATTCATCCGACAGGTATTCTGAGCCATTCTTGCCTGAGCGTTGCCTTTATAGCAACGCTTTAGATGCATCGAAACTATTGTTTTCGTCTTCACGAAGCCTACTCTCGATAGCACGATCGTCGCTCAGGTTGGCCGCATAGACGTGCGTCGCTGAACAACAATGGCCACCAAGGCGTCATCGTCGACGACAACCATAAGATCGATAAATGAGGTCCTCGCATGACGACACTGTTCCCGCGTCGCTTTTCCGCTACGCGTCGCCGCCTGCTGGGTGGTGTGGCGATGGCGACTCTGTTCTCTACGCTTGGCGTCTTCTCGCCGCTTGCCGCTGCCCCGGCCGAGGCCAATACGCTTCGTGCAGTCATGCACTCTGGACTGCGCGTACTCGATCCCATCACCACCACCGCCCATATCACTCGTGACCATGGTTACATGGTTTTCGATACCTTGCTGGGCATGGATGACCAGTTCCAGCCGCAACCGCAGATGGCTGACTGGTCGATTTCCGATGACGGCATGACATATACCTTCACCTTGCGTGACGGCCTCAAGTGGCATGATGACGGTGAAGTCACAGCCAGTGACGTGGTGGCGTCCTTCCAGCGTTGGGCTGCGCGGGATGGCGGTGGGCAGATGCTGATGGATCACGTCGAGAGCGTCGAAGCCACCGATTCGAAGACACTGACGCTGACTCTGTCATCGCCTTTCGCCTACGTGCTGGAACTGATGGCCAAGCCATCATCGGTACCGCTGTTCGTGATGCCGGAGCGCATCGCCAGCAAGTCGCCGGACGAGACGTTGACGGTCGAGGATCAGATCGGCTCGGGCCCGTTCCGGTTCGTTGCCGATGAGTACGATCCCGGCAATCGGGTGGTCTACGAGAAGTTCGAGGACTACGTACCGCGCGAGGAACCGGCCAGTTGGACGGCCGGGGGCAAGGTGGTCAGCGTCGATCGCGTCGAGTGGATCAACATGAGCGATGCCCAGACGGCGCTCAATGCCCTCAATGCCGGCGAGATCGACTTCCTCGAATCGCCCTCGGTCGACCTGCTGCCGGTGCTGCAGGCCAATCCGGACCTCACGGTCGAGAAGATCAATGAGTTGGGGAGCCAGACCATTGGCCGCTTCAACTTCCTTTACCCGCCGTTCGACGATCCCCAGATCCGTCGCGCTGCGTTGATGGCGATGAACCAGACTGATGTTCTCGCCTCGCTGGTCGGCAATCCCGAGTTCTACTCGACCTGTGCATCGATGTACGGATGCTCGACGCCGCTGGGCACCGACGCCGGTGCGCCGAATTCGCTGACCGAAGGCGGTGGCACGGAAGCGGCGAAACAGCTGCTCGAGGAAGCCGGCTACGATGGCACGCCGGTGGTGATGATGCAGCCAACCGATGCGCCGACAGTGAGCCCCCAGCCGGTCATTGCCGCACAGCTTCTGCGTCAGGCCGGTTTTCAGGTCGATCTTCAACCGATGGACTGGCAGACGCTGGTAACCCGCCGCGCCAGCCAGCAGCCCCCGTCGGAAGGCGGTTGGAACATGTTCTTCACCAACTGGTACATCCCCGAAGTGTGGAACCCGCTGGTCAATCCGATGCTCAACGGCCGTGGCAAGGACGGCGGCTGGTTCGGCTGGCCGGATGATTCCGAGCTCGAGTCGATGCGCAACGAGTTCTCCAGGGCCACCGGCGACGAGGATCGCAAGGCGATCGCCGAACGCATTCAGCAGCATGCCTTCGAGCAGGTGACCTATATCCCGCTGGGCGAGTATTCGATTCCCGCCGCCTGGAGCAATGACCTTTCCGGCATTCTCCATTCGCCGGTGCCGGTGTTCTGGAACGTCACCAAGGCCGAGTGAACGATTGGGGCGTGGCTACCACCACGCTCCATTCCCGTCTCGCACGTCAACGAATTCGCATTTCAACGAGTTCGTCGTTCATCGGACTCGTGAGTCATCGGATTCGAACCTCAATGGAGCACGCTCATGTTCAGCTACTGTCTGCGTCGAACATTGGCAGCAGTGCCGGTGATGGTCGTGGTTGCGCTGTTCGTTTTCCTGTTGCTGCGGCTCTCGCCGGGCGACCCCGCCGCCATCATCGCCGGCGATATGGCGACACCGGAGCAACTGGACCGCATTCGCGAAACGCTAGGGCTCAACCAGCCTCTTTATATTCAGTTCTTCAACTGGGCCGGGGAGTTATTGCGAGGTGACTTCGGCACCTCGTTGATGTCGAACTTGCCGGTGACGCAACTGATGGCACAGCGTCTCGAACCCACCATTAGCCTGGCGCTGCTGAGCATTGCGCTGTCGGTGGTCGTGGCAGTGCCGATGGGCGTCATCGCGGCCTGGAAGCATGGCAGCCTGATCGATAACGCGGTCATGTCCCTGTCGGTGCTGGGGTTTTCGGTACCGGTGTTCGTGACCGGCTACATTCTGATCAAGATTTTCTCCATCGATCTCGGCTGGCTACCGGTACAGGGTTTCAGACGGATTTCCCAGGAAGGGTTCGGTCCGTTCATCCAGCACGCGATCCTGCCGGCGCTGATGCTGTCGACGATCTATATCGCACTGATCGCGCGCATGACCCGCGCCAGCATGCTCGATGTGCTGGGGGAAGACTTCATTCGTACTGCCCATGCCAAGGGGGCCAGCGAAAAACGCGTGCTGTTCAAGCATGCGCTACGCAACGCCGGCGTGCCGATTCTGGAGGTCATCGGGACCGGCTTCGCGCTGATGATCACCGGCGTGGTGGTGACCGAAAGCGTGTTCAATATTCCAGGGCTGGGGCGGTTGACCGTCGATGCCATTCTCTCGCGCGATTACCCGGTGATTCAGGGGCTGATTCTGGTCACCAGCGGCGTCTACGTGATGATCAATCTGGCTATCGATCTCTCCTATGCATTGCTCGACCCGAGGATTCGTTACCAATGAGCCTATCATCGCCTCATGCATCCCCCGATGTTTCCGCCGCCATTCCACCACGGCGTCGGCTGCGCTTGTGGCCGCGCCAGCGCCCCGGCTGGGCGGTGATCGTTGCCGCCATCTGCCTGGCGTTGATCGTGATCATCGCCATTCTGGCACCGTGGCTGGCACCCCACGATCCGCTAGACATGTCGCCTGCCGATCGCCTGAAGCCACCCAGCGATACCTACTGGCTGGGCAGCGACGCCTATGGCCGGGACCTGCTGTCGAGAGTGCTCTACGGCGCAAGGGTTTCTCTGATCGTGGGGCTCGGCAGTGCGCTGATCAGTGTCGTCGTCGGTCTGCCGCTCGGCATACTCGCGGGCTTCTTCCGTAGCCTGGATGCAGTGATCATGCGAGTCATGGATGGTCTGATGGCGATTCCGAGCGTGCTGCTGGCGATTGCCATCGTCTCCTTGATCAGCGCCAACCTGTGGACGGTCATGGCCGCGATCACCATTCCGGAGATACCCCGAATCGTGCGTCTGGTCCGTTCGGTGGTGCTGTCCGCGCGGGAAGAGCCCTACGTGGAGGCTGCCGTGTCGCTGGGAAGCAGCCTTCCCACCGTCATGTGGCGTCATCTGATGCCCAATACGCTGGCCCCGTTGATCGTGATGAGTACCTACATCTGCGCCTCGGCCATTCTGACCGAAGCCATTCTCTCCTTTCTGGGTGCCGGCCTCGGTACCGAAACGCCGACCTGGGGCAACATCATGGCGGAGGGCCGAACCTACTTCCTGATCAAGCCATCGCTGATCTTCTGGCCGGGCATCGCACTGTCGGTCTGCATTCTCTCGATCAATCTGCTTGGTGATGCCGCCCGTGACCGTCTGGACCCTCGACTACAGAAACGTGGAGGTGCGCAATGATCGATAATCTTCGTCCTGAAAGCCCTCCTGAGTGGGTACTGAAGATCGAGGGGCTGGAGGTCGCTACCCGGGGGGGCGCGGCCAAGCCGATACTCAAGGGAGTCGACTTCAGTATCGCGCCGGGCGAGACGCTCTGCCTGGTGGGAGAGTCGGGATCCGGCAAGTCGGTGACCTCGCTGGCGGTGATGGGCTTGCTGCCCAAAGGCAGCTTGAACGCGACCGGCGGGCGCATCGAGCTGGAGGGCGATTCGCTGCTCGAGGTTTCCTCGACGCGGCTGCGGGACCTGCGGGCCAGCCGCATGGCGATGATCTTCCAGGAGCCGATGACCGCGCTCAACCCATTGATGCGGGTCGGGGAGCAGATCGAAGAGGTGCTGATCATGCACCAGAAAAGCCTCTCTTCGACACAGCGGCGCGAACGCGTACTCGAGATGCTCGACCAGGTCCAGTTGCCGGATATCGAGCGTGTCTTCGACAGCTGGCCGCACCAGCTCTCCGGCGGCCAGCGCCAGCGCATCATGATCGCCATGGCATTGATTCTCGAACCCAAACTGCTGATTGCCGACGAGCCCACGACTGCCCTGGACGTCACTACGCAGAAGCAGATTCTCAAGCTGATCAAGGCGCTGCAGGAGCGCCATGGCACCTCGGTGCTGTTCATCACGCACGACATGGGGGTCGTCGCCGATATCGCGGACCGTGTCTGCGTGATGCGCCATGGCGAGGTCGTGGAGACGCAACCCATCGAAGAGCTGCTGCGACGCCCCGGAACAGAGTACACCCGTCAACTGCTGACGGCGGTGCCGAGTCTGCGGCCGAGGGCGGCGCGCGCCGTGACCGATCGCGAAATCGTGCTGGAAGCGATCGAGCTCGAAAAACGTTATGGCGAACGTTCGGCCTGGGCACGCTGGACCGGCAAGGCGGCGTCGCAGACGCTTGCGGCCAGCGACATCAACTTCGCGCTGACGCGTGGGCGGACGCTGGGTATCGTCGGCGAGAGCGGCTCCGGTAAATCGACAGTCGCCCGCTGCGTGATGCGGATGATCGAACCGACTGGCGGCGGTGTTCGGGTGATGGGCAAGGACATCGCCAGCCTGGGAAGGGCTGCGCTGAAGCCGCATCGCAAGCGTATCCAGATGATCTTTCAGGATCCCTTCCGCTCGCTCAACCCGCGTCTGACGATCGCCACCAGCCTGGTCGAAGGCCCCGTCAACTACGGCACGCCTCGGGAAGAGGCGATGGAGAAAGCCGCCGAGCTGCTGGCATTGGTGGGCTTGCCGAAAGACGCACTCGACCGTTATCCCCACCAATTTTCCGGCGGGCAGCGTCAGCGCATTGCCATCGCGCGGGCGCTGGCAATGGAGCCCGACGTGCTGGTCGCCGACGAAGCCGTCTCGGCGCTGGATGTCTCGGTTCAGGCCCAGGTGCTCGAACTGCTCGACGACCTCCAGCGTCGGCTTGGCATCGCGGTGTTATTCATCACGCATGACCTGCGTGTCGCCGCCCAGATCTGCGACGAGGTGATGGTGATGCAGAAAGGTGCGGTCGTGGAGTATGGGCCGGCCGAGCGCGTGCTCGGTGCGCCGGAACATCCCTACACGCGCTCGCTGATGCTGGCGGCTCCCGGCCGACACTGGGATTTCTCGGGGTTCCGTCCTCTCGATCACGTCTTCGAGGAGACCCCGGCATCCACATCGACCGCCCCTGTCTAGCCATGAATGGCCGGGATCACTCGATCGAACTTCCTCTTCTTATGATCCATTTGATTCAAGGAGCGCGTCATGCCCCAGCCCCGGATTGCCGTCGGTGGTTTTCTCCACGAAACCAATACTTTTGCGCCCAGCCCGGCGACCTACGAGGATTTCCTTCGCGGTGGCGGCGCACCACCGCTGAGCGAAGGGGAAGCGATCTTCGATGCGGTGGCGGATAGCAATATCGGTCTGTGCGGTTTCATCGATGCCCCCGACTCCCGAGCATGGACACTGATTCCTACCCTCTGGACGGCAGCGAGTCCGTCGGCTCACGTCACGCAGGATGCCTTCGAGCGGATCGCGGCGCGTCTGCTGGCGTCGATCGACAAGGCCATGCCGCTCGATGGCATCTATCTCGACCTGCACGGCGCCATGGTCACCCAGCGTTTCTATGATGGCGAAGGCGAGTTGCTGCGCCGTGTGCGGGCATTGGTGGGTGAAGAGGTCCCGATCGTGGTCTCGCTGGATCTGCACGGCAACGTTACGCCGGCAATGGTCGAGCAGGCCGATATGCTGATCGCTTATCGAACCTATCCACACGTCGACATGGCAGAGACCGGTGCGCGCTGTGCCAAGGCGTTGGCGAAGTTGTTGGGGGGAAGTCCGCGCCCCGCCAAAGCGTTTCGTCAGCTCGATTTTCTGATGCCGATCGCCTGGCAGTGCACGGCGGAGGAGCCGTGCCGCTCGCTCTATGCCGGGGTAGCCGCGATGGAGAGCGAGTCGCTGCCCTCCGTTTCGTTTCTGACCGGCTTTCCGGCCGCCGATTTCGCCGACTGCGGCCCTTGTATCGTGGTCTATGGCATCGATTCGGTCACTGCCGAGTCTGCCGCCGACACACTGATGGCACGGATTGCCGCACAGGAGCCGGCATTCGCCGGGCGGGTGCTCGATCCCGACGCCGGGGTACGCGAAGCAATGCGCCTGGCCGATGGTGCGACCAGACCGGTGGTGATCGCCGATACCCAGGACAATCCGGGAGCAGGGGGCAACTCCGACACCATGGGCATGCTGAAAGCGCTCATCGCTTGCGGGGCCGAGCGCGCCGCGATCGGCAACGTGTTCGACCCGGCAGCGGCCGAGGTCGCGCACGAGGCGGGCGTCGGCGCAGTGGTCCGGCTGGCGCTGGGTGGTCATTCCGGCGTGGAAGGGGACTCGCCGCTGGAGGCGGAGTTCATGGTCGAAGCGCTCTCGGACGGCTGCTTTGTTGCGCCCGGCCCGTATTACGGTGGCGGGCGCCTCGAGATGGGACCGTCCGCCTGCCTGCGAATCGGCGACGTGCGCGTCGTGGTGGTCAGTCGCAAGGCACAGATGGCGGATCAGGCGATGTATCGCTCGGTGGGCATCGAGCCGTTGGAGCAGGCCATTCTCGTCAACAAGAGTTCGGTGCACTTTCGGGCCGACTTCGCGCCGATTGCCGAAGCCATTCTGGTCTGCGCCGCGCCGGGACCGATGGCGGTGGATCCGTCCAATCTGCCATGGCAGCGGCTGCGTCCGGGTATGCGGACTTCGCCGCTGGGAAGACCATTCACGCCTATTGCCGAGCCCGCCTGATCTTGGCCTCTGCCAATACCGACTTTCCATTCCAAGGAGTTTTCATGACCACATTGCCGCGTATCGACGCCTTTACCGACGAACTGATCGAGATCCGTCACGACATCCATGCTCACCCGGAGATCGGCTTCGAAGAGCAGCGTACCTCCGCAATCGTCGCCGCCTACCTGCAGGCGCTGGGGCTCGACGTACACACTGGAATCGGCAAGACCGGCGTCATCGGCCTGATCGATGGCAAGCGTGGGCCGGGCAAGACGATCGGACTGCGTGCCGATATGGATGCGTTGCCGATGACCGAGGAAACGGCGCTGCCGTTCGCCTCGAAGCACCCCGGTCGATTTCATGGCTGTGGCCACGACGGCCATACCACGATGCTGCTGGGTGCGGCGCGCTATCTCGCCGAGACGCGAGATTTCGCCGGACGCGTGATGCTGATCTTCCAGCCCGCGGAGGAGGGGCTGGGTGGCGCGCGGGCAATGATTGCCGAAAAGCTGTTCGAGCGCTTTCCCTGTGACGAAATCTATGCATTACACAATGCGCCGCACCTCGATCACGGGCAGATTCGGGTGATGAGCGGCAAGGCCATGGCGGGCGCGGAATTCTTCGATATCGTCATTCGCGGCCGAGGCAGTCATGGTGCCCAGCCCAATAACGCACGAGATCCGATCGTGGTGGCTACCCAGCTTTCACAGGCCATGCAGAGCATCGTCAGCCGCAATACCGACCCGCTGGACGCTGCCGTGGTCTCGATTACCCAGTTGCACTCGGGCTCCGCCTACAACGTGATTCCGCAGTCGGCCACGCTCTCCGGCACCATTCGCACCTTCGACGACGGCGTCGCCGCACTGATCCACGAGCGCATCCGCGAACTTGCCGCCGGACTGGCCAGCGCCTACGGCGTCGAGATCGATGTCGATATCCGCAATATCTTTTCGGTACTGGAGAACCATGCCGAGCAGACTGGGGCATTGGAAGCAGCGGCCAAGGAGATCGTCGGTGACGCCAGTGTCGGCGATCTCGGCCGCCCGGCAATGGGGAGCGAAGACTTCGCCGACATGCTCAAGATCGTGCCGGGCTCCTACTGTTGGTTGGGACATGCCGGCGATATTCCGGTCCATAATCCGGCGTTCGTGCTGGATGACGGCATTCTGCCGGTCGGTGCGAGCCTGCTGGCACGGGTTGCCGAGCGTCGTCTCAACGAGCTGGCGGATGTGGCCGAGTCCCGGGCGGTGAGTGCATGAGTCTTGCCCGGGGGTTCGTGAAGGCGCTCGAATTCGATATCGATGACATGATTGCCGGGCTGAAGCGCTGGGTCGAATGCGAAAGTCCGACCTTCGATGCCCACGCCGTCAATCGCATGATGACACTGGCGTCGGAAGATCTGGTCGATCTGGGGGCTTCGGTCGAGCGCATTCCCGGTCCGACCGGACTCGGCGATTGTCTCAAGGCGAGCTTTCCGCACCCCGCGAGTGAGCAGGGCGGTATCTTGATCATGGCGCATCTCGATACGGTGCATCCCGTCGGGACGCTGGAAACCTTGCCGTTCAGGCACGAGGGCGGTCGCTGTTACGGTCCCGGGATCTGTGACATGAAAGGTGGCACGTTCGCTGCACTTCACGCCGTGGCCGCGCTGCGTCAGGCCGGCATCGACACGGCCCTGCCGATTCATGTACTGCTGACCTGCGACGAGGAGGTCGGCAGCCCCGGCACCCGCGAACTGATCGAACGGGAAGCGGCAAGACATCGCTACATTCTGGTGCCGGAACCGGCGCGGGCCGGCAACGGCGTCGTTACCGGCCGGTATGCCATCGCCCGTTTCGACCTGCTGGCCCACGGTCGGCCGAGTCATGCCGGCGCCGCATTGGCCGAAGGGCACTCGGCGATTCGCGAGATGGTGGCGCGAATTCCAGAGATCGAGGCGATGACCGACGATGACTGTACCTTCAGCGTCGGTGTGGTGCAGGGCGGTCAATGGGTCAACTGCGTGTCGACGACCTGTCGCGGCGAGGCGCTGAGCATGGCCAAGCGCCAGACGGACCTGGATCGCGGGATCGCGCGCATGCTGCAACTGAACCAGCGCGAGGAGGGTGGCGTGGGCTTCGAGGTCAGACTCGGCGTGGTACGCCCGGTATGGGAGCCGAACGAGGCAACGCTAGCACTCTACGGTCACGCCAAAGCGGTCGCGGATGAACTGGGAATGTCCCTGCCGCACTCCAGTAGCGGCGGCGGTTCCGATGGCAACTTTACCGGGGCGATGGGACTGCCCACACTCGACGGATTGGGCCTGCGAGGTGCCGGCATTCATACCTTGAACGAACACATCGAGATCGACAGCCTGATCGAGCGCTCGAGACTGATGGCCGGGTTGATGGCCAGGCTGGTTTAGCGATTCGAACGATTCGAGGCGTCTCTACGAGACGCCTCGAGGAAAAGGGCGATTTCAGTCATCTACGCGCCCGCGCAGGCGTTTCTTCTGGCCGTGTTTCGTCTTTTGATCGACCCGCTTTCGCTTTGCGCTACGGCTGGGTTGGGTCGCCCGCCGCGGCTTGTCGCCGTAGAGCACGGGTTTGATCAACTGCTTGAGCCTGGCCAGCGCGGCTTCACGGTTGAGTTCCTGCGTACGATGCTCTTGCGACTTGATCACGATGACCCCGTCGCGGGTGATGCGCTTGTCGCTGAGCGCCAGCAGCTTTTCCTTGAACCCGGAGTGCAGGCTCGAGGCGCGGATATCGAAGCGCAGGTGAATCGCCGAGGAGACCTTGTTGACGTTCTGGCCGCCGGCGCCCTGGGCGCGGACGGCGATCAGTTCGATCTCGTTGTCGGGGATCGATACGTTGCGGGAGATTTCCAGTGGCATTGCTAACTCCCGAGTCGGTGGCTATGGAGTGTCTTTCTCCAGGCGCCAGCATCAGGCCTCGCCCGGCAGCGCGCCCATCGTCTGGCCCATGCTGATCGGGCTGCCTTTCGGATCGAAATCCCCGAAAGCCGTTTCTTGGCCCATGCACATCACCACGGTGGAGCCGAGCTTGAAACGGCCCATCTCCTGTCCCTTCTCGATCACGATCGGCTCATCGAAACGCGTGGTCTGCACGCGACCGCTCAGCGGCGTGACCTGGCCGGCCCAGGTAGTCTCGATGGCAGCGACGATCATCGCGCCGACCAGCACCATCGCCAGCGGCCCGTGCTCGGTATCGAAGATACAGACCAGGCGCTCGTTGCGGGCGAACAGGCCGGGCACGTGATTGGCAGTGGCCTGGTTGACCGAGAACAGCCGCCCCGGCACGTAGGTCATCTCGCGCAGGGTGCCGGTCATCGGCATATGTACCCGGTGATAATCCTTCGGCGACAGGTAGACCGTGGCGAAGCTGCCCTGGCGAAACGGTGCCGCGCGGGAAACGTCGCCGCCGAGCAGGGCGCCAAGCGAGTAGGTCTGTCCCTTGGCCTGAATCAGGGTGCCGTGTTCGATACGGCCGTAGCGTGACAGCACGCCGTCGGCGGGGGAGACCAGGCCTTCGCCGATGGGGCGAGCGTCGGGCTTGAGCGCGCGGGTGAAGAAGTCGTTGAAGCAGGCGTAGGCGGTCGGGTCCGGCTCCAGGGCCTGGCTCATGTCCACACCGTAGGTGTGAATGAAACGACGGATGAACAGATCCTTGACCCAGGGAATCCGACATTCGGCGACCAGGCCGATCAGTCGCGAGATCGCGTGGTGAGGTAGCGGGTACTGAATTCTGGCGAAGAGTTCCTGGCGATCCACGATGACGACCCCGGTATTGGAAAGACGGACGAACTGGAAGGCGGACAAGGTAGCGAGACTACCCGGTCCGCGCAATAGAATGAGCTACGAGCTACGAGCTACGAGCTACGAGCTACGAGCTACGAGCTACGAGCTACGAGCTACGAGCTACGAGCTACGAGCTACGAGCTACGAGCTACGAGCTACGAGCCACGAGCCGGCGGCCGTCACTTCTCGACTGGCGTATCGTCGCGGTTGCCCCACTCCTTCCACGAGCCGGGATAGGCGCGAACGTTGTCGTAACCGAGCGCCTTGGCGGCGAGCCAGGTCAGTCCGCTGCGGTGGTGGGTCTGGCAGTGGGTGACGATTTCCTTGTCCTGGGTCAGGCCGCGGGCTTCCAGTTCGGTGACGAGTTCGGCGTAATCGCGCAGGCGCAGATCGTGGTCCTTGTCCATCACGTCCAGCCAGTCGAAGTTGACCGCCCCGGGGATATGACCCCGCTTGCGATTGTCACCCTTGGTGCCCCGATACTCCTCGTCGGAACGGGCATCCCAGATCGCGAGCGCAGGATCGCCGAGTCGCTCCATCAGTTCCTCGCGCCGGATCAGGACCTGCGGATTGAGGTAGGCCGCTTCGTACTGGCTGGGCGTGGACGAGGCGGGCGTGGTGGAAACCGGCTGACCGTCGGCACGCCAGGCGTGGATCCCGCCGTTGAGGTACGAGTAACGGCGGTGGCCGATCAGCTCCAGCGTCCAGAGCAGACGTCCGGCCCAGCCGCCACCTTCATCGTCGTAGGCGACGACGTGGGTCTCCGGTGTCAGCCCGAGCTCGGAAAACAGCGCGCTCAGGGCAGCTTCGGATGGCACGTCGTTGGGCACCTCGCCGGTGCCGGCCAGCAGGCGGCGGGATTCGAGGAAGATCGCGCCCGGCACGTGACCCGATTCGTAACTTTCGGCCTTGAGCGGCACATCGATGATCAGCAGGTGCGGGTCTTCGAGGTGCTGCGCTAACGTGGCCGGGTCCAGAATCAGTGGCAACTGAGGGGTTTCCGAGCTCATGAGCGGTGACTCCTGTCGTGATCGTTTCTGTCGTGATCGTGCTGCAGCAATGGGCATGATGATGGCACACGTGCCTGTCGCCAGGATAGCGGATGGCGTCGCGAAGCGGATCCGCTATACTGCGCGCCGCTCGAGAGTGGCGGCCACCCGTTCGCAAGGTCGAATTCGGACGGGTTTTTTCGGCCCGATGACCTCTCGGCCCTTTTCATGGGGACCATCCTCGTATACAAAATTCACGGACGCGAGCGGTTCGCGTCACCAATAACAATCATGATTGCCAGGAGATTGCTGCGTGCTTGAAAAAATGTTCTCTCTGCGCTCGCTGGGGACGACGGTCAAAACCGAAGTGCTGGCGGGCATCGCGACCTTCCTGGCGGCGATGTACATCATCGTGGTCAACCCTTCGATTCTTTCCAGCGCCGGTGTCCCGTTCGCCGGCGCCCTGACGGCCACCGTGCTGATCAGCTTCTTCGGCAGCGTGATGATGGGCCTCTATGCGCGCAACCCGATCCTGGTAGCGCCGGGCATGGGGATCAATGCGCTGTTCACCTACACCATGGTGCTGGGGGCGGGCATCGAGTGGCAGACCGCGCTGGGCTGCGTGTTCTGGTCCGGCGTGCTGTTCGGCCTGCTGGCGCTGTTCAACGTGCGCCGCTACGTGGTCGATGCGATCCCGGCAACGCTGCGTCACGCCATTGCCTGCGGCATCGGCCTGTTCATTACCGTGATCGGCCTGGTCAACGCCGGCATGCTGGTCTCCAATCCGGCCACGGTGGTCGGTCTGGGCGAAATGACGCCGACGCTGGTCACGTTTCTGATCGGGCTGGGGATCACTGCCGTGCTGGTGGCGCGCCGCATTCAGGGCGCGCTGATCCTGGGCATCGTCGTTACCACGGTACTCGCCATTCCCATCGGCCGGCTGTGGGGTGATGCCAGTGCCGTGTCGCCGACAGGCTCGCCGACGCTGGTCAACTTCCAGGGCATTTTCGCCTGGCCCGATTTCGGTGCGCTGTGGCAGGTCGATTTCATCGGCGCGCTATCCATCGCCTATTGGCCGTTCATCTTCGTGATCCTGTTCACGACGTTCTTCGACGCGATGTCGACATTCATCGGCGTGTGTCAGGCGGGTAACCTGCTCGACGAGGACGGCGAGCCGCGCAACATTCGCCGTTCGATGATGGTGGACGCGTTCTCGGCGTTGATCTCCGCGCCATTGGGCACCAGCCCGGCCAACGCCTATGTCGAATCCGCGGCCGGTATCAGTCAGGGCGGGCGTTCCGGGCTGGTCGCCGTGGTCGCGGGGCTGCTGTTCCTGCCGTTTCTGTTCCTGTCGCCGCTGCTGGCACTAGTGCCGGCCATCGCCACCGCGCCGGCGCTGATCATGGTGGGCGTGTTCATGCTCTCGCCGATTCGCACCATCGACTGGCAGCAGTACGACGATGCCATCCCGGCGTTCGTGGCGATGATGCTGATTCCGCTGACCTACTCGATCACCCACGGCGTGGTGTTCGGCTTCCTGACATTCGTCGCGGTCAAGGTGGGGGTCGGCAAGGCGAAGGAAGTGCGCCCGGCGATGTGGGTGCTGTTCTTCCTCTCCATCCTGATGTTGTTCGAAGGCTGAACCAGATGGCCTGCGCTCGACACTCTTTGTTAAAAAAGCGGCCTCTGATTGCCATCTTCGTTGGTGCATCGCATTTCTGAGCCAGGTTGGCTTTCTCGAAGGCTTGCACCCGAGACGCCTTTCGGAACGGCGCTGAACGCAGAGCGTCGAGCCGGGTCTCGCGTCATGGATGACGCGAGAGGCGCGTTGGGCAGGATGCCCTTTCGCGCCGACCCGAGCGCAGGCGCTCTAGCGTTCGGAGTCCGCCGTTCTGTGGCGTCAAAAAGGGGAGTTTGAGGGGCTTGCCCCTCAAGAATAACGTGCAGGAGGGCGGTAGCGGCCTCGTCAGTGGTGATCTGGTAGTGTCTGAATGAGTCAGCCCAGGCATTGGTGGATGATTGGATATCGCCGCGTCTCAGGACGCGGCGATCCTTTTGGTCATCATCAAAATCATGCCTGAGAGATGTGTTTCTGGCAGCGGGGCTACGACTGTCGAGTCTTGATCCAGCCTGCTGCTCACCCTGACGAGGGGGCTTAACGCTCGCCCCCTCGCCGCTCCCCCTCTTTTCGCGCCACAAAACGACGAAACCCTGAACGACTGCCGCTTGCGCTCGGGTCGGCGCGCAAGGACATCCCTGTCCAGGCGCGCCTCTTGTGGCATCCATGCCACAAGACCCGGCTCAGCGGGCGCCGTTCAGCGTCGTCTTGAAAGGCGCTGGGGCGGCTTCGATAACCCCTGGCGACTCTCAGGACGCGGCGATGTCGTCTCTGATGCGCTGAAAACTGGCGAAACGCTGGGGATGAATGTCGCCACGTTCGACGGCATCGAGCAGGGCGCAGCCGGGTTCCTGACGATGGCGGCAGTCGCGGAATCGGCAGTGGCCGAGATAGGGGCGGAATTCGATGAAGCCTTCCGCCAGTTCGCGCTCGTCGAGATGCCAGAGGCCGAATTCCCGGATGCCGGGCGAGTCGATCAAGTCGCCTCGTCGCGTTCCGTCGAGCGCCGTCTCCAGCGGTAGCGGGTAGAGGCGGGCCGTGGTGGTGGTGTGCTTGCCTTTGCGGGTATCCGTCGACAGCGCGCCGATCCGTAAGGTTTCGGCGGGCAGCAGTTTGTCGATCAGCGAGGACTTGCCGACCCCGCTCTGGCCGACGAAGACGGAAGTTCGCGCCGCCAGCCGTGCATGCAGCGCGTCCAGCCCGTGCTCGCCGCGCGCGGACGCTTCGATCAGCGGGTAACCGAGCCGATCGTAGCGTGCCAGCAATTCGCGCAGCGCGCCGCCCTCAGGTGGCAGCAGGTCGCTCTTGTTGAGCACTAGCACGGGCGGGATCCGGGTATGTTCCGCGGCGACCAGGTAACGGTCGATCAGGTTGGGATGCGGCTCCGGCTCGACCGCGACCACGATCAGGATCTGGTCGATATTGGCGGCGACGGGGCGCAGTTGACCGTGGGCATCCGGGCGTTCGAGCACGCTGTGACGCTCGCCGCGGGCGACCACCACGCCGCTGCCATCGTTGGCCTGGCGCCAGACCACCTGGTCGCCGGTCACCAGCCCTTCGAGATTGGCGCGCAGATGGCAGCGGTGCAGCCGGATCTGATCACCCTCGACGGACTCGACCTCCAGCGAGCGGCCGAAGTGGGCGGCGACGCGGCCGGGCTGCTCGGCTCCGTATTCGCCGGCATCGAGACGTTCGCTATCGCGGTCGTCCTTCTTCAACGCTCGTTCGGTGCGTTCGGCCTGGATCTTCTCGACGCGCCAGCGCTGTTGTCGGCTCAGTTTGCGGCGGCTCATGGTTTACGGTGACTCATGGTTTTCGGTTCTGGCTGTTGGTGTTTGCCCATCCGTCGTGCCCCGGGGGTAGAATGGCAGGCATTGTAGCCTTTACCGACTTGTCGTGTCCGCCCGCGTCCGCGCGGCCGAGGACACCGAATCTGGAGTTGTTCATGTCTGATCCATCCGCCACTAACTCATCCGCCTCTGCCCCATCCGCTGCCGGCAC
This sequence comes from Salinicola sp. 4072, assembly GCF_036663415.1. Lineage (NCBI taxonomy): Bacteria > Pseudomonadati > Pseudomonadota > Gammaproteobacteria > Oceanospirillales > Halomonadaceae > Salinicola > Salinicola sp. 4072. The sequence continues at coordinate 49,509 of NZ_JAXOVV010000022.1, forward strand.
ACGTAGCGACCTTCTGGTCTGGATCGATCTGGAAATGACCGGTCTCGATCCTGATCGGGAACGCATCATCGAGGTGGCAACGCTGATTACCGATGCCGAGCTGAACCTGGTCGCCGAAGGGCCGGTGCTGGCCGTGCACCAGCCGGACGCCCTGCTCGATGGCATGGACGAGTGGAACCAGAAGACCCATGGCGAATCCGGCCTGATCCAGCGGGTCCGCGAGAGCGCCATCGATACGGCGGAAGCGGAACGCCGTACCCTCGCGTTTCTCGCCACCTATGTCTCGCCCGGTACCTCGCCGGTCTGCGGAAACAGCATCCACCAGGATCGCCGTTTCATGGAGCGCGAGATGCCGGCGCTCAACAATTTCTTCCATTATCGAAATCTGGATGTCTCGACGCTGAAGGAGTTGGCCAAGCGCTGGAATCCGGCAGCCGCGAGCGGTTTCACCAAGCGCAACACGCACCAGGCGCTGGACGACATCCGTGAATCGCTGGCGGAGCTCAAGCATTACCGCGAGACGTTCCTGAAGCTGCCTTCCTGAAGGCCGGAGTGTGACGGCGCGCGACCCGTGGCGACCCGTTTCGTAACGGTCTAGACGCTGGCGATGCGTGCCTCGCGCTTGCGCCGTTGCTCTTCCAGCGCCCAGCGCACATGTTCGCGAACCAGATCGGAGGGGTAGGCGAGACGCGCGCGCAGGGCGCTCTCGACCCGTTCGCTCCAGGGCGCGTTGCCCAGGCCGATGGCGAGATTGCGTAGCCAGCGCTCGTAGCCGATGCGCCGAATCGGGCTGCCTTCGGTGCGCTTGAGGAATTCGGTCTCGCTCCAGGCAAACAGGTCGATCAGCTCGGCGCGGTCGAGATCGTGACGCGGCGCGAAATCCGGCTCGGTGCTGGCGCGAGTGAAGCGGGTGAAAGGGCAGAACAGCTGGCAGTCGTCACAGCCGTAGACGCGATTGCCCATGGCCCGGCGGAACTCGACGGGAATGCTGCCGTGAAGTTCGATTGTCAGGTACGAGATGCAGCGCCGCGCGTCGATCACCTTGTCGTCGATGATGGCATTGGTGGGGCAGGCGGTCTGGCAGCTGGAGCAGGAGCCGCAGTGCTCGCGCTCGAAGGGCGGGTCCACTGGTAGTGGCAGATCGGTATAGAGTTCGCCGAGGAAGAACAGCGAGCCGGCCTGGGGGTTGAGCAGCATGGCGTTCTTGCCGAACCAGCCCAGTCCGGCTTTCTGGGCCAGGGCGCGCTCCATCACCGGTGCGGAATCGACGAAGGCGCGATAGCCGATCGGGCCGACTTCGTCCTCGATCCGGCGGGCCAGTTGATCCAGCCGCTTGCGAATCAGTTTGTGATAGTCGCGCCCCAGCGCGTAGCGTGAAACATACGCCTTCTGCGGTTGTCCCAGTATTCTCGTGGTCTCGACCTCGGGCGGCAGGTAGTCCATGCGCGCGCTGATCACCCGCAGCGTCCCGGGTACGAGCTCCTGCGGCCGAGTGCGTTTGCTTCCATGCCTGGCCATGTAGTGCATCTCGCCATGATGTCCGGCGTCCAGCCAGCGCTGCAGATAGCGCTCATGGGTCTGCAGATCGGTATCCGTGATACCGATCGCCTGGAAGCCGAGTTCTCGTCCCCACTGCTTGATGCGTGAGGCGAGTTCGTCGAAATCGATGCTGGATGGGTGTGACATACCGCAGAGAAGCCAACGGAGATGGAAGTGTCGGGTGCGCTACCCTACACCACTAATGAGCCGAGCGTCAGTCGAATGGCAGATGTGACGCCATCTGGCGTCCTCATCGGCAAATCCTCTATCGGAAGATGACAGGAGTCACGATGACCGCCTCTTCTTTTCAGCGGCCGCTTTATCTGGCCGAGCAGGTGCGCGAGCTGGATCGTCGAACCATCGAGGCCGAGGGCGACAGCTTCGCATTGATGCGGCGCGCCGGCGAGTCGGCCTATGACACGCTGCGGGCCCGCTGGCCGCAGATGCGTCGTCTCTGCGTGCTGTGCGGTGGCGGTAACAATGGCGGCGACGGCTACGTCATCGCGGCACTGGCTGCCGCCGAGGGCCTGGTGGTCGACCTGGTCGCGCTCAAGCCGGTCGCCGAACTCGAGGGTGACGCGCGCCGGGCGGCGGTAATGGCAGCGGAGGCAGGCGTCGAAGCGGTCGACTGGAACGACGAGCTGACCCTGGATGGCGAGCTGATGGTCGATGCGATGCTGGGCACCGGCGCCAGTGGCGCGCCTCGTGAGCCTTATGCCGCTGCCATCACTGAGGTCAATGCCAGCGGCCGTCCGGTCATGGCCGTCGACGTGCCGTCCGGGGTCGATGTCGATACCGGCCATGTCGAGGCCGAGGCGATCAGTGCCACGCTGACGATCACCTTCATCGGCGACAAGTTCGGTCTGCATACCGGAGCGGCGCTCGACAGGGTTGGCGATATCGTCTATGCCTCGCTCGGCGTCGATCCACTACGGCATGGCGATATCGTGCCGGTGGCCTGGCGCCAGGCGCGCGAGGATCTGGCGGCGGCGCTGCCGCCGCGAACGCCCAATAGCCACAAGGGAGCTCATGGCCATGTGCTGGTGATCGCCGGCGCGCCGGGCATGGGCGGCGCGGCACTGATGACCAGCGAGATGGTGGCGCGTGTCGGCGCCGGCAAGGTGAGCCTCGCTACCGATGCCGCTCATGTCTCGGCCAGTCTGACCCGCTTTCCCGAGATCATGGCACGAGGCGTGCGTGGAGCACCGGATCTCGAGCCGATGGTCGAGGCAGCCGATGTCGTGGCCGTGGGGCCGGGTATCGAGACCGGTGCCTGGGGTCAGGCCGCGCTGCAGAGCGCACTCGATGCCGGCAAGCCCTGCGTCATCGATGCTGACGGCCTCAACCTGCTGGCGGGCGACGAACGGGAGCGCCGTCGAGACGACTGGATACTGACGCCGCATCCCGGCGAAGCGGGGCGCCTGCTGGGCATTTCCACCGCCGACGTCCAGCGGGACCGACGCGACGCCGTCATCGCCCTGCACCGGCGCTGGGGCGGTACCATCGTGCTCAAGGGCGCGGGTACGCTGGTCTACGACGGCGAGCGGCTCACGCTCTGTCCGTTCGGCAACCCGGGCATGGCCAGTGGCGGCATGGGCGATGCGTTGACCGGCATCATTGCGGGACTCGCCGGGCAGCTCGAATCGCCCGGCGAGGCGGCTCGGATCGGCGTGCTGCTTCACGCCCTGGCCGCGGATGCCGCGGCGTCGGATGCCGGCGAGCGTGGTTTGCTGGCGACTGATCTGGCATCCTATGCGCGAACTTTGGCCAACCCTCAACCTGTCTCGAGTCATGCCGATCACACTTAGCGATGAAGCCGCCCAGGTGGCCTTTGGCGAATCCCTGGGCCGAGCGCTGGCCGGTCGTGGTCAGGTCCACCTGATCGGCGACCTGGGGGCCGGCAAGACCACGCTGGCAAGGGGCATCCTGCGTGCCCATGGCCATGAAGGGGCGGTCAAGAGCCCGACTTACACGCTGGTCGAGCCCTACGAGACTGCATCGGCCCGAATCTACCATTTTGACCTTTACCGCCTGGGCGATCCCGAGGAGCTCGAGTTCATCGGTGCCCGCGACATGATGGGTGACGACGCGCTCTGTCTGATCGAGTGGCCGAGCCGCGGCGCCGGCTGGCTACCCACGCCCGATCTCGAGATACACCTCCGGGTCCATGCCTCGGGCCGGGTCGCCTGGGGCATCGCGTACAGCGAACACGGAAGTGCCGCGCTGACGCAGCTGCCGGCGGGGCTGCGCGATTCGATGAGCGGTGAGGAACCAGTGAGTCACAAGGAAGATGAATGCTGACAGAAGTGCAACAGGCGCCTCATGACGCCCGGCCCGGTCGTGAGTCGTTATGGAATCTTGTCGCCATCCTGTGTCATGCCGCATTCCTGCTGTCGGGAATGGTCGTGCGCGTCTGGCCGGTCATGCGCAAGGGCTTTGGGCGCCGCGGGCTGGCCGGACTGATTTCTGTCTGCTGCCTCGGGACCGCCGCACAGGCGCAAGCCGTCGAGGTGGACAACATGCGGCTGTGGTCGGCTCCGGACCACGTCAGGCTGGTGTTCGACATGTCGGGACCGGTCAATGCCAATATCTTCACCCTCGACAATCCCGATCGTGTCGTCATCGACCTCGACAGTACCGATCTGGATTTCGACCCCGACAAGCTCGACCTGGACGACAGCGCCATTTCGAAGGTGCGGACCGGCGTGCGCGAGAGCGGCGGGTTGCGCGTCGTGCTTGATGTCAGCCGCTCCGTCGTCCCCAAGAGCTTCACGCTGCCGCCCAATGATCAGTACAGCGACCGGCTGGTGGTCGATCTCGATTACCCCGGTGTCAGCGCGGTCAAGGATCCCATCGATCCCATCGAAGCGATGATTCGCGATCAGGAGATTGCTGCGCAACGGGCACAGACCGAAGCCGTCGCCGAAGGCAACCCGCGGGAAGCCGAAACGGTGGCTTCCGCCGTCGAGGCGCAGCCGCATCCCAAGCGGGACATCATTGTCGCCGTCGATCCCGGGCACGGTGGCGAGGACCCGGGGGCGATGGGCCCCCACAACACTCGGGAAAAGGATGTCGTGCTCCAGATCGCACGCAAGGTGAAGCAGCGTTTCGATCAGACGCCGGGGTTCAAGGCGTTCCTGACTCGGGACAGCGACTATTACATCGGCTTGCGTCAGCGTACCTTGATCGCCCGGCAGCAGAAGGCGGACTTCTTCGTCTCGGTCCACGCCGATGCGGTTCGCAGCAGCCAGCCCTACGGTAGTTCGGTCTACGCGCTATCCCAGGGCGGGGCAACGTCGGAAACCGCACGCTGGCTGGCGGCGAGCGAGAACCAGTCCGACCTGATCGGGGGCGTCGACGGCAACTTGAGCCTCGACGACAAGGATGAAGTGCTGCGTGGCGTGCTGCTCGACCTGACGATGACCGCGACGATGAACGATTCTCTGGCGACTGGCGGGCAGGTGCTCGATCAGTTGGGGCGGATCAACAAGCTGCACAAGTCGAGCGTCGAGCAGGCGGGCTTCGTGGTGCTGAAATCGCCGGACATCCCGTCGCTGCTGGTCGAGACCGGCTTCATCTCCAACCCGCGCGAAGAGGCGCAGCTCAAGTCGTCGGCGCACCAGGCCAAGCTGGCCCAGGCGATCTACGACGGCATCGTGGCCCATTTCCGCCAGCATCCGCCGCCCTCGAGCCTGCTGGCCTGGCAGCGTGATCAGGGCCGCGGCAGTGCCGGCAACGAGTATCGTGTCCAGAGAGGCGATTCGTTGTCCCAGGTGGCGGCCAGCCATAACATCAGCATGAAGGCGCTGAAGCAGGCCAATGGGCTGGATAGCGATATCTTGCGGGTAGGGCAGGTGTTGACCATCCCATGAGTGTCTCCAAGGCTTTCTATACGATAGCGGCAGGAGAGTGTCGATGACCGAGGTATCACGCATTCGCATTCTCGATCCCCGCCTGGCCAACCAGATCGCCGCGGGGGAGGTGGTCGAGCGGCCGGCCTCGGTGGTCAAGGAGATCGTCGAGAACGCCATCGATGCCGGCAGCCAGCGTATCGAGGTCGAGCTCGAAGCGGGCGGCTCACGGTTGATCCGTGTGCGTGACGATGGCGTCGGCATCGGCGAAGGCGACCTGCCGTTGGCGCTATCCCGGCACGCTACCAGCAAGATCGCCTCGCTCGACGATCTCGAGGACGTCTCCAGCCTGGGCTTCCGCGGCGAAGCGCTGGCATCGATCAGCTCGGTATCGCGCCTCGAGCTGATCTCCAACGCCAACGAAGATCCCGCCGGCGGCTGGCGAGTGGTCGCCGAAGGGCGCCAGATGGAGCCGCGGGTCACGCCAGCGCCGCATCCTCGCGGCACTTCGGTGCTGGTTCGCGATCTGTTCTTCAATACGCCGGCGCGGCGCAAGTTCCTGCGCACCGAGAAGACCGAATTCGGTCACGTCGAGGAGGCCTTTCGGCGTCTGGCGTTGTCCCGTTTCGATATTACCTGGCTGCTGCGTCACAACCAGAAGGTCGTCCATCAGCTGCCTGGCGTGGCTGCGGATCAGGCCGGTCGGGAGCGGCGTATCGGTGCAATGCTGGGCAAGCGCTTCCTGAACGAGGCCCTGCACGTCGACCTGGAGGCCACGGGGCTCCGGCTGTGGGGCTGGGTCGGCGAGCCGACCTACTCCCGTGCGCAGGCCGATCAGCAGTACTTCTTCGTCAATGGCCGCATCGTCAGGGATCGCCTGGTCGCCCACGCCATTCGCCAGGCCTATCGCGACGTGATGTTCCATGGCCGGCATCCGGTGTTCGTGCTCTATCTCGAGCTCGATCCGCGAGTGGTGGACGTCAATGTGCATCCGACCAAGCATGAAGTGCGCTTTCGCGACGGCCGCCTGGTTCATGATTTCCTGTTCTCGAGCCTGCATCGCGCGCTGGCATCGGTGAAGCCCAACGGGGCGACGACGGAAGGGAAGGGCGCGGAGCCGGCGGGTGAAGCGGCCGGCGACGAGATCGGCGCGCCAGCTCGGCAACCGTCCGAGGGGCAAGCCTATCCCGCGGCGGCCTACGATTCGCCCAGCTGGCAGCAACAGCGCATGCCGCTGGCCGGGCAGCATGCGGCCGGCGGAGGCCAGCCGGAACAGGGTCGGCCGGGCGCCCAACGCATTCGCGAATTCATGGCCGGCTACCACGCGCTGCATCCGGAGCACGAGTCGTCACTCCTGACGCCGCGTGATGGTCGCGCTGACGCCCCGGGGGGCGAGGCGGCCGATGTGGCGCTTCGGGAGCGCCCGGCGGCATCGCTGACGACGCTAGCCGCTGATATAAAAGCCCCGGACGATACCCAGGCGCCGCCGTTGGGCTATGCCGTGGCGCAGCTGCATGGCGTCTACATTCTGGCCCAGACTGAACGCGGGATGGTCATCGTCGACATGCATGCCGCCCACGAGCGCATCGTCTACGAACGCATGAAGCAGCAGATTCATGCCGGCGCGCTCGATGCACAGCCGCTGCTGGTGCCGGTCTCCATGGCGGTCAGTGCCGGCGAGGCCGAAGTCGCCGATCAGGAGCGGGAAGCCTTTGCCCGGCTGGGTGTGGTGCTCGACGCCGCCGGCCCCGAGACGCTGTTGATCCGTCAGGTACCGGCACTGCTGGCGGATGCGGATATCGAGCCGCTGATACGGGACATGCTCGGGGACCTCGAGCGCTTCGGGCGTTCCGATCGTCTTGAGACCCGGATCAACGAGCTGCTCAGCACCATGGCCTGCCACGGTAGCGTGCGTGCCAATCGACTCCTGACGCTACCCGAGATGAATGCGCTGCTACGCGACATGGAGCGTACCGAGCGTAGCGGGCAGTGCAATCACGGGCGCCCCACCTGGACCGAAATGTCGATGGCGCAGCTCGACAAGCTGTTCCTTCGCGGTCAGTGAACGAGGATGCCAGTGAACGAAAGCGATGATCGCGTGCGCGACGAACCTCTCGGCCAGCGGGAACACGATGGCTCTAAGCGAGATGGCCGCCCGCTGGCGATACTGCTGCTCGGCCCGACGGCCGCTGGCAAGACCGACAGCGCGATCGCGCTGCATCGGCGCTTCGGTGCGGAACTGATCAGTGTCGACTCCGCGATGGTCTATCGCGGCATGGACATCGGCACGGCAAAGCCGTCACGGGAGGAGCTGGCAGCGGCGCCGCACCGTCTGATCGACATTCGTGACCCGGCCGAGGTCTATACCGCCGCGGACTTTCGTCTCGATGCGCTGCGTGAAATGAAGGCGATCACGGCCTGCGGCAAAACGCCGCTGCTGGTGGGTGGCACGATGATGTACGCCAAGCGCCTGGTCGAAGGCGTGGCGACCATGCCCGGCGCCGATCCGGCCATGCGGGAACAGCTCCGTCTGCGCGGTGAGCGCGAGGGCTTCGAAGCGCTGCACGCCGAGCTCGCCGAGGTCGATCGGCAGGCCGCCGCTGCCATCCATCCACGCAATCGTCAGCGCCTGATTCGTGCGCTGGAAGTCTACCGGCTGAGCGGTGTACCGCTCTCCGAGCACTGGCAGCGCCAGCAGCGTGAAAACTTTCCGTGGCGACTGTTGTCCATAGCTCTCGCGCCTGCCGAGCGTCATGTCCTGCATGCACGTATCGCCCAGCGCTTCGATGCCATGCTTGCTGGAGGATTCGTGTCAGAAGTGGCTACATTGAAACAGCGCGGCGACCTTCATGCGGATCTGCCGTCGATGAAGAGCGTCGGTTATCGGCAGGCATGGGAGTACCTCGATGGCGCCTGCGATCACGACGGACTGCGCGAACGGGGTATTGCCGCTACGCGCCAGCTGGCCAAGCGGCAGTTGACCTGGTTGCGGCGCTGGCCCGATCTTCATTGGGTGGATAGCTGCGCGCCGGATGTGGGCGAGCGGATTGCGAAAATCGTGCGTGACCACGGCAGTTAGCGTAAAATGGCGGGCTTCGTCCAGACCTATACTCGCGGCGTTGCGATGCCGCCGGTGTGATGCCGAGTCAGAACGAATCGCCGCCCAACTAAAACAGCACTACTCATAACAGTATTAGGGAGAGCAACATGTCCAAAGGACAGTCCCTTCAGGATCCGTACCTGAACATTCTGCGCAAGGAGCGCATCCCGGTTTCCATTTTTCTGGTCAACGGCATCAAGTTGCAGGGACAGATCGAGTCGTTCGATCAGTTCGTCATCCTGTTGCGCAACACCGTCAGTCAGATGGTCTACAAGCATGCCATTTCGACGGTTGTGCCGTCCCGTAACGTCCGGTTGCCGCCGCAGGATCCTACCGCTGCACCCGGACTCGATAACTAATCGAGAGGTAGTGATTGTTTTTCGAACGTCCCGACGCCGGCGAAACGGCGATTCTGGTCCATGTGGACTTTCAGGACGAGCATGAGCGCGAAGATCCGGGTGAACTCCTGGAGCTGGTGCGCTCTGCCGGGGCGGAGTCGGTTACCCTGATTCAGGGTAGTCGGCGCCGCCCCGACCCTCGTTCTTTCATCGGCAGTGGCAAGCTCGAGGAGGTCAAGGCCGCACTCGAGACCCACGGTGCCGAACTCGTCATTTTCAACCATGCCCTGTCTCCGTCCCAGGAACGCAACCTCGAGCGTGCGCTCAAGTGTCGTGTGCTCGATCGGACGGGGCTGATTCTCGATATCTTCGCGCAACGCGCGCGGACTCACGAAGGCAAGCTCCAGGTCGAACTGGCTCAGCTCGAGTACATGTCCACCCGGCTGGTGCGGGGCTGGACCCACCTCGAGCGCCAGAAAGGCGGTATCGGTCTGCGTGGCCCGGGGGAGACCCAGCTCGAGACCGACCGACGCCTGCTGCGTGAGCGCATCAAGTCGATTCACAAGCGTCTCGAGAAGGTCCGCAAGCAGCGCGACCAGAATCGGCGCGCCAGAGCGCGGGCGGAAATCCCCAGCGTTTCGCTGGTGGGTTACACCAACGCCGGCAAATCGACGCTGTTCAATGCGATCACCTCGTCCGAGGTGTACGCCGCCGATCAGCTCTTCGCCACGCTCGATCCGACACTGCGTCGCCTCGACGTGCCGGATGTCGGCGAGGTCGTGCTGGCGGATACGGTCGGCTTCATCCGGCATCTGCCGCACAAGCTGGTCGAGGCCTTCCGGGCCACGCTGCAGGAAGCGACCGAGGCCAGCTTGATCGTCCATGTGATCGACGCTGCCGACCCGGACCGCGAACTCAACGTGGCTCAGGTCGATAGCGTGCTGGCCGAGATCGATGCTGACGACGTGCCACGGCTGTTGGTGATGAACAAGATCGACCTGCTGGGAACATCGCCGCGGATCGAACGTGACGAACAGGGCTTCCCGCAGGTCGTGTGGCTGTCGGCGCGTGACGGCGAAGGCCTGGAACTGCTGCGCGAAGCGCTCGGGGAATGGCTGGCCGAGGATATCCTCGATATCCGCTTGACGCTGACGCCCGAGCAGGGTCGACTACGAGCGGCGCTGCACGAGTTGCAGGCCGTGCAAAACGAAACGTTCGACGAGCACGGTCGCTCGAATCTGGAGATTCGCTTGCCCCGGCGAGAGTTTATGCAGATGATGGCTCGCTTGGGCGAACGCGCCGACGATTACTTGCCCACCTCGGAAAAAACGCCGGTTGCCGATTGGGAACGGGTTTGAGGTGAGGAAAACTACGCAGGGAGCTTCGTGGTCTGGCGAGCAGATCCGAGCGATGCAGGGTGACAAGGGATTCGACATCAGTCCGAACCAGCCCTTTGCACGTCAGTGCAACGCCACGGCGGCTCATGCTCCCGATGCCATGCGTAATGCTTTGGCCTGACGCAACGCTTTGACTGCATCATTGGAGACTAGGTATGGCTTGGAATGAGCCTGGTGGTGGCAACAACCAGCAGGACCCCTGGGGCGGCGGAGGGGGCCGACGCCCGAGTGGTAATGGTGGCAACAACGGCGGTGGCAATCAGGGGCCACCGGATCTCGATGAAGCGCTGAAGAAGTTTCAGGACAAGATCAATCGTCTGCTGGGCGGTCGCGGCAAGCGTTCCGGTTCTGGCGGCGATGGTTCCAGCGGCAGCAATGGTGCCGGTGGCAAGCGCAACCCATTCATATTGCCGATTCTGGTATTGATCGTTGCGGTCGTGATCTGGGCCGGGTCCGGTTTCCATTTGATCGATCAGTCCGAGCGCGGTGTGGTGTTCCGGCTCGGCAAGTACACCGATACCTTGAATCCCGGTCTGCACTGGAATCCGCCGATCATCGATCGCGTGGATAACGTCAACGTGACCAGCATCCGCTCTGCGACGCAGACGGATTCGATGCTGACCAGTGACGAGAACATCGTTCGCGTCAGCGTCTCGGCGCAGTATGTGGTGAGCGATTCGCATGCGTTCCTGGTCAACGTCAACGAGCCGGAGATGACGCTGCAGAACGCCATGGACTCGGCATTGCGCCAGGAAGTGGGCAACATGCATCTGCAGGAAATCCTGACCACCGGTCGTGACCGACTGGGGCAGCGGGTCTTCGAGCGGTTGACGGCCTACATGGATGCTTACGGTACCGGCCTGCGTCTGCAGACGGTCAACGTCGAATCGACCGCGCCGCCGGATCAGGTTCAGAACGCCTTCGACGATGTCATTCGTGCCCGGGAGGAGCGCCAGCGCTCTATCAACCAGGCCAACGCCTATAGCCAGGCCGTCGTTCTCGAGGCCAAGGGTCAGCAGCAGCGTCTCATCGAGGAGGCCAATGGCTACAAGGCCGCTTCGGTATCCGATGCCATTGGTCAGACCAATCGCTTCAATTCCCTGCTGAGCGAATATCGGCAGGCGCCGGATGTGACGCGTCAGCGTCTCTATCTGGAAACCATGAGCCAGGTACTTGCCAAGACGCCCAAGGCGCTCGTCGACCTGGGTGATAGCAATGCGGTGACCGTACTGCCGCTCAATCAGATGCAGGCCGGTGGCAACAGCAGCCAAAGCGACTCGTCGTCGATGAGCATGCAACAGCTTGAACAGATTTCACGGCAGGTGATCGATCAGATGAACAGTGGCTCGCAGCAGCCGACACGTAGTTCCAGCCTGCGGGAGGGTCGCTAATGTTTAATAATCGCGCCCTGATTGGCGTCATCATCCTGGCATTGCTGGCCTGGTTTGCCAGCGCCAGCTTCTACGTCGTCAACGAAACCGAGCGGGCCATCAAGCTGCGTTTCGGTGAGGTGATCGAAAACGACATCGGCCCCGGCCTGCACTTCAAGCTGCCGGTATTCAACACGGTGCGAATCTTCGATGTGCGTGTGCAGACGGTCGATTCCAGCGCGACGCGCTACCTGACGGCGGACTCCAAGGCGGTGATCGTCGACTCGTTCGTGAAGTGGAAGATCGCCGATCCTCGGCAGTTCTACGAGGCCACGCGTGGCAACATCCAGGTCGCCGAGAACCTGATCGCGCCGCGAACCGACGAAGCATTGCGTAACAAGTTCGGCCAGACCGAGATGTCCTCGATCATCCAGGAACGAATCGCGGCAGAGAGCGACAATCAGGAACTGGTCGGCGAGGACAAGGGTGCCGATACCGTCGAAGGGGCTCGGGAAGAGCTGATGGTCGAGCCGGTACAGCAGCTCGACCAGGCGATGCGCGACGAGTTGGGTGTCCATATCCTCGATATTCGCGTCAAACGGATCGAGCTGCCCCCCGAGGTGACTCAGGCAGTTTACGAGCGCATGAATTCGGAGCGGGAGCAGGCGGCGAGGACCTATCGTGCGGAAGGTTCCCAGCAGGCCGAGGCGATTCGTGCCGACGCCGATCGTCAGCGCCAGGAAATCCTCGCCAACGGTCGCCAGGAAGCGGAGACCACGCGCGGTGAGGGTGATGCCCAGGCAGCGCAGATCTATGCCAGCGCTTATCAGCAGGCACCGGACTTCTTCTCGTTCTATCGTACGCTGCAGGCCTATCGCGACAGCTTCAACGGCGAAGGGAAGGATCTGCTGGTGTTGAGCCCGAACGACAGCGACTTCTTCCGCTACCTGAAGGACGCGACGCCTGCCGAGGCTCCGGCGCCATGAGGGTCGAGCGGATGAATGACACCGCCATCTAGGAAATCGAACGCCCGCGGGATTTCCCCGCGGGCGTTTCGTGGTACTATTGCCTAGCCGGGTTTAGCCCGGCTTTTTTGTGCGGCCTGTTTTTGCGCAATCACGTCTTCATACGATCAAGTCTTTGCGCAATGCACCCGCCTCGCAGCGCTCCGGCTGCAACTATCACGGGATGGCGAAGCTGGTCTTTGCCTCCGATCTTTACCGAATTACCGCTGGGCAGGAAAAGCTCATGACGATCGCTGACCGCTGGTTGCTACCCGACGGCATGGATGAAGTATTGCCGCCGCAGGCAACCCGGATGGAGGAGTTGCGTCGGACGCTGCTCGACCTGTACGACCGCTGGGGCTACGACCTGGTCATGCCGCCGCCGGTCGAATTTCTCGATTCGCTGCTGACCGGTACCGGCACCGATCTGGATCTGCAGACGTTCAAGCTGACCGATCAGTTGACCGGACGAATGATGGGCGCCAGCGCCGATGTGACGCCTCAGGTCGCGCGCATGGATGCCCATTCGCTGAAGCGTCAGGGTCCCGTGCGTCTGTGCTATTGCACGACGGTGCTACGGGCCAAGGCCGACAAGCATCAGGGCGGCCGCAGCCCCATGCAGGTTGGCGTCGAGCTCTTCGGCCACGCTGGGCTGGATGCCGATATCGAAGTGTTGAGGCTGGCGCTTTCCAGCCTCGAGGCGGCGGGCGCCAAGGAGATCCACCTGGCGCTGAGCCATACTGCGATCTACCGCGAGCTGGTACGTGCCGTCGACTGGAGCGATGACGTCGAACGAGCGCTGTTCGATGCCATCGAACGCAAGGCTTACATTGTCATCGACGAACTGGTGGCCGCCAATGTCGGGGACTCCAAACTCGCGCGGATGCTCAGCGAACTCCCGCGGTTGCATGGCGGGGCGGAGATTCTGGAACATGCCCAGCAGGTATTGGCCGAGGCGCCGGGAGCCGTTCTGGACGCGCTCGATCAGTTGATGCGGCTGCATCGCGGCGTCGTTGCCGAGCATCCCGAGGTATCGTTCTACTTCGACCTCGCCGAGCTGCGCGGTTACCAGTACCACACCGGGATGGTGTTCGCCGCCTACGTGCCGGGATACGGCCAGGCGTTGAGCAAGGGCGGCCGTTACGACGATACCGGCCAGGCCTTTGGCCGTGCTCGCCCGGCCACTGGATTTTCCATGGATCTCAAGCAACTGGCGACCTTGGCCGAACGAGAGCCGCCAACCAATGGCATCTGGGCACCGAACCAGACGGACGCCGCGCTCAATGAGACCATCAATCGGCTACGGGCCCAGGGAGAGCGCGTGATCCAGGCGCTGCCCGACCAGCGGACCGGTCCCGAGTCACACCGCTGCAATCGTCATCTGGTGCTTCAGGATGGCGAGTGGCGTATCGAGCCGCTGAATTGAGCCAACGCTGTCAGAACCTGTTCACAGACGCCAGCGTGGATACAGCAAATGGATCGCGACGAACGACCGGATCGCGACGGGTTGATCAAGAGACGAGAGCAATGGGCAAGAACGTAGTCGTATTGGGTACTCAGTGGGGCGATGAGGGCAAGGGCAAGGTCGTCGACCTGTTGACCGAGTCCGCCAGTGCCGTGGTGCGATTCCAGGGCGGGCACAATGCCGGCCATACGCTGGTGATCGACGGCGAGAAGACGGTTCTGCATCTGATTCCTTCCGGCGTGTTGCGCGACGACAAGATCTGCGTGATCGGCAATGGCGTCGTGCTGTCGCCGGAAGCGTTGATGGAGGAGATCAAGGAGCTGGAGGCCAAGGGCGTGCCGGTGCGCGAGCGTCTGCGTCTGTCGCCGGCCTGTCCTCTGATCCTGCCTTACCACGTGCGCCTCGACCAGGCGCGTGAAAAGGCTCGCGGCATTGCCAAGATCGGCACGACCGGACGCGGCATCGGACCGGCCTACGAAGACAAGGTCGCGCGTCGCGGCCTGCGCCTGGGCGACATCCTGCACCGTGAACGTTTCGCCTCCAAGCTGGGCGAGGTGCTCGATTATCACAACTTCGTGTTGACCCGCTATCACGGTGAACCGGCCGTCGACTTCCAGGAAGTGCTGGATCAGGCGATGGGCTTTGCCGAAGAGCTGCGCCCCATGGTCTGCGACACGGTCTCCCTGGTCCACGATATCCGCAAGTCCGGCGAGAATATCCTGTTCGAGGGCGCTCAGGGCTCGTTGCTGGATATCGACCACGGTACCTACCCCTATGTCACTAGCTCCAACACGACCGCTGGCGGCACGGCGACCGGCTCCGGGGTCGGCCCGCTTTACCTCGACTACGTGCTGGGCATCACCAAGGCCTACACCACGCGTGTCGGCTCCGGCCCGTTTCCCACCGAGCTGTTCGATGAGTTCGGCCGGCACCTCGCCGAGAAAGGGCACGAGTTCGGGGCAACCACTGGCCGCGCGCGTCGCTGCGGCTGGTTCGACGCCGTGGCGCTGCGTCACGCGGTGCAGATCAACTCGGTCTCCGGCATCTGCCTGACCAAGCTCGATGTGCTCGACGGGCTCGAGAATATCCGCGTCTGCGTCGGCTATCGCAGCAAGGATGGCGAAACCATCGACAACCCGGTCGATTCCGAAGGGTACGAAGTGATCGAGCCGCTCTATCACGATCTGCCGGGCTGGAACGAATCCACCATCGGGGTGCGTAGCGTCGAGGATCTACCGGCGAATGCGCGCGCGTATATCGCCTTCCTGGAAGAAGAAGTCGGTACGCCGATCGATATCATCTCTACCGGCCCCGACCGTAACGAGACGATCGTGCTGCGCAACCCGTTTGATTGATCGCTCGCGCTGAGCCGCTCGTCGAAGCAATCGGACGGTGAAGTCATCGATCGGTGAAACAGTCGGTCGGTGGAGCAGTCGATCGATGACAGAAGATGGCCCGCTGCCCTGGCAGCGGGCCATCTTCGTTCAAGGGAGGGGAGTGGGCCTCTTCGCCAATGACAGCAACGCCGTTGCCGCCATGGCCGAGTCACGATCAGGGTCCTGTACCCAGCGCTGGAAGAGCGGTCCGATACGGCCCTTGTCTTGCAGCAGGCTATTGTCTTGCAACAAGCTGTCGTCTCGCAGCAGATGATGACGCGCTGCCATCACCAGGTTGGGGAGCGCAATGGCGGAATCGAAACCGTGAAGTTCCTGATACGACCAGTCATCGGGATTAGCCGCATGATCGGCGACCCAGCGGTAGGCGGCGGCCAGACGCGCCCGGTCCGCTTCCTCCTCGGGCCAGGTCAGCCCTAGCGCCGAAGCTTCGCGAAGCAGTACTGACCAGGCTGCCAGATTGAAATTGGCATAGTGCCATGGGCGGGTGCGCTCCAGCTCCAGCGGTTGGCGCCCGTCGGGTTCGAACTGCGTCTCCAGGCGGTCCAGCACTTCATGCAGCTGGCGCTTGGCCAGTGCCGGGCGATCGACGAAGCGGGCAAAGGCCACGACCTGCGCATCGTACCAGGTGCCGTGGTTGTTGCGCTTGGCGTGTTCCTTCCGGCCGTTCTCGCTCGTCAGCATCCAGTCCAGATAGTCGCCGTACCACTGTTTCAGTTGGCCGAACGTTTCGTCGGTCAGCGCGGGGGAGGGCTTCAGGTGCCGGATCGAATCGGATAGGCCGATCAGCAGCCGACTTTCGATGATGCCGATTCCACGCCCTTCGACCCGTCCCGGTATGGCCTGGGCGTAGCGCAGGTTAGGCGCCATCCGTGTCTCGGGAGCAATGAACCAGTGGCGTAGTTGCGCCACGGCACGTTGGGCATAGCGCTCGTCACCGGTGAGGCGGTAACTCCAGGAGAGCACGTTGACGGTGTCGATGAAATCGATCAACCGCTGCTTGTCGGTTGCATCGCCGAGCGTCGCTTCGTTGTATTCGCCATCACGCCGCACATAGGGCAGGCCGTCATCACTGTCCGGGTCCGGCCACCAGTAGGGCGCAAAGCTGAAGTAATCGTGTGCGTCTTCGCTGGCCGGTAGCCGGGTTTTGTTCACCACGCTGTAGAGCGGTTTCCGGCGTTCGCTCTCGGCTCGGTCGATGACGGCCGAAGCCGCGATGTCCGTCGCGGCCTGGGGGATCGTGGTTCCAGCTGTTGCCACCGGCGCCAGCATCGGGAGTGTCAGCGCGGTGAGTACCAGTGCCAGCGCCTGTCGTCGGCGATATCGGATCATGTGGAGGATGCATCCCCGGCAGCGGTAGCCGCCTCGGGATTCTCCAGCAGGTCCTGGAGGGTATCGATCGCGGTTTCGCTGTCGCCTTCCATGACACCGTCGAGCCAGATCATCGCCTGCTGCTGATTGACGAACTCGACGCCCCGCGTTTGCAGAAAGGCCTGAGCCAGTGAGATGCGAGCGGAGCGGTGCCCCTGACGTGCGGCATCGACCAGCAGTTCCGCGCCCTTGTGGGGATCCCGCGGCAGTACCTCTCCGCTGAGATAGGCGCGTCCGAGTGCGGCCTCGGCGCCGGCGTGGCCAGTCTCGGCGGCGGCGGTCAGCAGTTGCTTGCCCTTGTCGATGTCCTGAGTGACGCCACCCTGGCCTTCGAGATAGGCCGAGCCCAGCGCCGCTTGCGCGGAGGCATTGCCATTGCTCGCCGAGCGGGAGAGCCAGCTCACGGCTTCGTCGGCGTCCGGATCGACGCCGTTGCCTTCGAGATAGGCCAGCCCCAGGACGCGCTGGGCGTTGTCGTCACCGCGTTCCGCTGCCCGGGAGAGATAGCGCACGCCACGCTCCGGGTCCGCGGTGACGCCATTGCCGTTGAGATAGGCTTCGCCGAGCGTCACGCCGGCAGAACCATGTCCAGCGTTGGCCGCGCGGGTCAGCAGTCGGACGCCGCGTTGCGGGTCGGCGGGGATGCCATCGCCGGTCAGCAGCATTTGACCGAGATCGGCCTGGGCTCCGACATGGCCGGCGGCGATCGCTTGTTCGAAATAGCCTGCGGCGCGCCTCTTGTTGACGCCGACCCCCAATCCTTCCGCATACATCTGGCCAAGCGAGGCCGTCGCGCCGGGATGACCTGCATCGGCGGCTTTCGTCAGCCATTGGCGCGCGCTGGCGTAGCTGGCGCGGACGCCCTGTCCGCGTAGATAGGCCCGGCCCAGATCCGCCATGGCGGGGACTTCGCCCATATTGGCAGCGCGGATCAGGTCTTCGATATTGCCTTGCTCGCCGCTGGCACGGTAGGTACGTGCCAACGCCTGTCGTGCCGATGGGTGGCCCGCACGCGCGGCCCGCTGAAGCCACAGTTCCGAGCGGTTCAGGTTCGGCGGCACGCCGACGCCCTCGCGGTAGGCGCGACCGAGCACCACCATGGCGTAGTCGTCACCTTGATCAGCGGCTTCTTCGAGCAGTTTCACGCCCTGGCGGCTGGCACCGGGGAGCTTGCCCTCCAGGTAACCTTGGCCGAG
Source organism: Salinicola sp. 4072 (assembly GCF_036663415.1). NCBI lineage: Bacteria > Pseudomonadati > Pseudomonadota > Gammaproteobacteria > Oceanospirillales > Halomonadaceae > Salinicola > Salinicola sp. 4072. The sequence goes on from NZ_JAXOVV010000022.1 coordinate 67,534, forward strand.
CCGCGTCTTCGAGGTGGTGTCGGTGGGATCCTGTTCGACGGCACGGCTCAGCCACTGTTGCGCCTTGGCCGGATCACGCTGTAGGCCGGTGCCATCCATGTAGGCGATGCCCAGGGCCCGTGCGGCGCCGCTCTGTTTCTGATTGGCAGCGTCAGTCAGCAGCGCAACGCCCTGAACCGGGTCGGCGGGCATGCCTTCCCCCTTGAGATAAGCCTCGCCCAGGCGAGCGGTGGCGTAAGGATGGCCGAGCCGATTGGCGCGCTTGAGATACTCGACGCCGCGCTGCGGCTGGGCCTGGACCTTGTCGCCATCGAGATAGACGTTGCCCAGCAGGGCGAGAGCGTAGGCGTCGTTGTGCTGGGCGGCTTGCTCCAGCAGTTGAATGCCTCGCTGGGGGTCTTCGGGTAACACCTCGCCGTCGAAATGGGCTTGCCCCAGGCTGCGAGTAGCGTCGAGCTGGCCCTGCTCCGAGGCTTTGGTCAGCCATTTTTCGGCGAGCGCCGGATCGGCTTCGACCTGGCCTTCGCCCAGATAGGCCTGACCCAGCCAGTAGGCGGCATCCACGTTGCCGGTTTGCGCTGCGCGTTCGAGCATGCTCAGACCTTCGGAGGGATCCTGCCGGTCGAGCAGCAGATGGCCGGCGGCGGCCAGCGCTTGCGGGTCGCCGCTTTCGGCTGCCCGGGTCAACCACTGCTGCTGACGCTCGGGTTGCGGCAGCAGGCCATCTTCGGCGTGGAGTCGCGACAGCGCGAGCATGGCATCGACATCGCCGCTCTCGGCGCGCGAGGTCATTGCCTGCGCATAACGCTCGGCATAGGCCCGTGCCCGGCTCGGGTCGTTGCCGAAAGCGCCGCCGGCGGCATAGTTTTCGGCCAGTGTCTCAAGGGCGCGCGGCTCGTTCTGGGCCGCTGCCTTTTCCAGCTGCTCGCGAGCGGCATCGACATCACGCGGCACGCCTTCGCCTGTCAGCTGCATCTCGGCGACCTCGATGCGAGCACTGGGGTTGCCGTCGTGGTCGATGGCCTGCTGGAACAGATTCCAGGCCAGGGCGGGATCCCGTTTGACGCCGTCCCCGGCGAGATAGAGCCGGCCCAGTTTCAGCGAGGCGTTGTCCAGTCCACTGAATTCATAGGGGACGGCCTGACGATAGTAGTGAACGGCCAGTTCGGGGTCGCGGGGGACGCCGGCGCCCTCATCGTAGATTCGTGCCAGCTCATAACGGGCTTCGGGGTGCGTCCGTGCCATGGGTTTGAGCAGCTCGATGGCTTTCAGGCTTTGGCCCTCGGCCTGCAGATTGCGGATGTATTCCATGCGGTTCCAGTCGGTCGAAGGCATCGACTCGACGTAGCGATGGGCAAACAGTGCCTGATCCTGGGCGGCAACGGTTTGCATGTCCTGTGTACCCTGGCCGGCGCAGGCGGTCAGCATTATGGCTGAAATCAAGACCGAGGCCAGGCCTGGCATGAATCGGTTGGTGGGCAGGCGTGACGGGGTCGGCAGGTCTGTGCGAATGGATGTCGTCATGCGAATCTCCTTTGGGTCGGAGCCGTTCCGTCCCTGGAACGGTCCTGGATCAGTGGATCGTCGGGTCCCGAGGCCGTGATAAGGCTCGAACTCGAACCTCGGGACGAAATCAGGCGTCGGGCTCGAAATCAGGCGTCGGGCTCGAACGTGGCGAGTTGCTGCTCTTCGGGTTCCGGCAGCGCACGAGGCTGGGCTGTCGGATCCATGAAGTAGAGGGTGACGTAGCCCCCGGCACTGCGGTTGTCGATGGGCCGCCTCTGGCTCACGTAACGAGAAATTCTCGGATCCTCGCGGTGCTGGAGATAGACCTCCATCCAGGCCAGGTACTGCTCGTCGTCCAGGAAGCCGTAGTACTGGGCGTGGGTCGCCAGATCCCCCAGCGCTGCCGGGTCGTCGAAGGTGTCCAGCGCAAACTGAATGGCATCGTCGACGGTATGACCGTCGTACTCGAAGTCGAACAGATCGTAGCCTTGGCGATAGGCCACCTGCATGATGTTGACGAGGTACAGCAGGGCATAGTTCTGATAGTGGCTGGCGCGTCGTCCACGAGCCATCTCGTGGGGCAAGGCTCCGCGTGGGGTCATGTCGCTGAGTGCCGAGTAGACGGCGCTGACGCCGAACTGGAAAAGCTCGTCGTCGTCCGTCAGCACGCCAATCATGCTGGCGTAGAGCGCCCGACGGTAGAAGTGGTTGTTGCAGCAGCTCGGGTCTCCGCCGCGGATGGACGAGTGCTGGTGTGCCAGCGTGTTGAGCCAGTGATTGATGCGCTCGATCGCGTCGGGGCGCTTGTCCGCCACGACCGGACGCACGATGGAGTAGGCCATGGCGGCGGCAAACATCATCGACTCGGTCGAGTACCAGCCCTGGGGTTCGAGACGGTCGTAATAGAACTGGCTCAATGCGTCTTGAGTCGCCCATTTGTCGAGAAACCGCACCAGGCAGTCGGCGTAGTAGTCATCCCCGGAGGCGACGTAGGCGCCAGCCAGATTGGAGACGGTGTCCTCGAAATCGAACAGTGGCTCGGAAGCCAGTTCCCAGGCCTGGGGTTGCGGATAATAGCCGGGGATCCGGATGACGCTGTCCAGTGCCGGCTTGGACAGTTCCTGTTGGCAGCTGGGGCCGGGCTCGAGCTGGTCACGGTTGTACTGCAGCAGATCGTTGTCCGTCTGCTGCAGCAAGGCCATGCGGGCCTTGACGTCGAAATAGGAGGCGTCGGGGTCGGTGACCGTATATTCCGACAGATCCAGTTTCTGGCGCTGTTCGTAGCTCATCGCCTGGGCCGAAAGCGCCAGCCCGGAGGCGGTCACGCCCAGTAGCATCGCGAGAGTGAGACGCAGGCCCACACGGCCTGCGAGTGACGTCCGTTTCATGAAAATCGACTCCTGTCGAAAGGATGGATCACGTCCTGGGGGTCATCAGGGTGAAGTCGGCGAAATCGACGACCTGGTGACGCGGTGTGCGCCAGTCGCTGCCGTGACCGCCAAAGAAGGTCGAGAACATCAGGCCGTCGATATGCACGTCTTCAGTGGTGCGATAGACGATGCTTCGCTGCTCGAGAACCGGTTGCCCATCGACCCAGACACGCGCGATGCCGTTGTCGCGGTCGGGATCGTTGAGCACGATCTCCTGCTCCACGCTGACCCACTGCCCCGGCGTGAAGTGCCATCGGCCACGGCCGACCGATTCGCCGTAGTCGGCGTCTTTATTGGCGACGTATTCGTAGAGCTCGCCCTGACCCTGCTTGCGCCACATGAAACGCATCGAGAAACCGTTCTTGCCAGTGACCTCGTCGCCGCCGGTGGGGCCGTCACCGCCGTAGAGGCCCGGCAACTTGCCACCTTTGACGAAGTCGAAGCCGGGTTGGAAGCGCACCTGGTAACGCAGGCAGGCGCGATCGGCCTGACGCAGCGCCGGCACCGGCATCACGAAGCCGGCGCCGCCCTCTGCGGCATCGCTGGGCGACGAGCTGCCTTGCGGGTAGCTGACACGCAGGGCGGGCGCGTCGAGTCCGCTCTCATCGTTGCTCAGCACCTGCAGGTTCTGTTCACCCCAGCGTCGCTCGGCATCGAGCCCGCTCTTGACCCAGGCCTTGGGATCCGCATTGGCCTGAATGTTCATGCCCGGGGCATGTACCGGGGCGTAGCGTGTCGAGCAGGCCGACACCTGTGGCTGGGTGAGATCACCGTCACTGGCGGCCTGCGCGGGCAGGGAGACGACAGTCAACGCGCCGGCGATCAGCGCCGCCGTGCCCGAAAGGCGCAATGAGCGGCGGTTGGCATTGTCGAGCTGGGATCGCGTCATGGTCATTTCCTCGGCAAGGTTCGTTTGCGATGGGTTTCGGTAGCGCTTCACGGTCGCTTCACGCGACGGCCAGTCGAAGGCTCAGTTCATGGCGCTTTTCATCCCGTCGGCGGCACTCGTCCACAGCGATTGAACACCCTGATACATGGCGCGGCCCGCCTGGTAGGTCCACTCCGCGGCCGTGTCGAGCATCGGCGCTTCGGTGAAGCGGACGTCGACCGGTGTACCCACGGCGCCGGCCGGCAACGTCTCTTCCGGTACCAGCAGCACGCTCGCCACGTTCTGCTGCTGGCGCACCCAGTCCGGGAAGCCGGCACGCGGCTGACGTTCGACATCGAGCGCGACGCTACGCACACGCGCGGGAATCGGCTCCGATGCGTTGGGCAGGGCGATATAGGCCTGCTGGTGGTTCTCGATATCGCCGATGTCTTCCATATGCACCAGCGCCTCGACCATGACGTCGTTGTTGTGGGTGCTGACCAGCGTCATGACACGATCGCCTTCGTTGACGTAGGTGCCGCCGGCAGCGCTGAGTGCCCAGGCCACTTCACAGTCACACGGGCTGTAGATGGTGTTGGCCGATACCCGCGCCTTGTAGGCATCGATACGCGAACTTTCGTAGTCGCGGGCCGTTTCGAACTGCTCCACCCGAGTCCTCGCGATTTCCGGCGACAGAGTCTCGTAACCCAGCTCGCCGTCTGCGGGGTTGGAGGATGTCGCCACGCTGACCTTGTGGTTGCCAGCATCGTCGAGGCTGTCCTGTAGGTTGTCGATCAGGCGCTTGTTGTAGTCGAACGAGGCTTGGGACAGCAGCAGATCGTTCTGGAGTTCGGCGTTATTGACCTGGATCAGTGGCTGGTCGCGCTCGACCTTGTCGCCGGCGTTGAGTTCCAGATCTTTCAACTGGCCGGCGCCGGGCGCCAGGATATCCGTTCGCGGCGCCGTCACCGCGGCAAAGCTCGGCTCGATCAGAAAGACGTTGCGATAGACCGTCGCGGCAACTGCCGCCGTCAAGACGCCCGCGGCGACGAGCAACGCCATATAGCGGAACATGGGAACGCGACGCTTGGGCTTGGTGGCCGGTGTCGCGACGTTGCCACGGCGCTTGCGGGGTGTCTGGGCATCCTGCGGGTCGACCAGACCATCGAGACTGACATGGCGTCCGCTCATCTGGGCGCGAATCACCCGGCGCAGGATATCGCGCTGGCGGGACTCCATCTGGGTGAATTCGAACGCGACGCGCTGTTGGCGCGCGTCGCCGATCTCGCGCAGTGGGCGTGCCATCGCGGGCAGGGCCAGTTCGACACCGCTGGCGGTCAGCATCAGCGCAACGGGGATCTCGCGTTGAAGCTCTAGATGCATCGAGGTCTCGGCGGAAAAGCCTCCCATCGAGAGATCGTGGCCCTTGACGACCCGATCATCCCCCAGACGAACGTTGAAGGGCATTTCGACGCGGACATGGCGGCGCTCGTCGCGGCGTTCATGGCGCAACTGGTCCGGGTCCCGGGGGGTGTCGTTGTCGTGGCCTGACAGGCGGTCATGATCTGACATGGTGATGTCTCCTTGAAATTCCCTGGCTACTGGCGGTTCTGGGCCAGCGCGTTTTCTTCCATGTGGCTGCCTTCGAGCGACAGCGATAGCGCCGTCAGCTGGATAGCGTGACCGGCAAGTTCAATCTGACAGGGCTGCTGGGCGTCACAGTCGAACTTGCCAGCGCTGGCGAGCGTGGTGTCGCCGGAACGGATCTGCGATGCGAGCCCGGTGCCGACCTCCAGCGTGGTCGGGGCGTCCGGGTCGCCATAGCCGTGAAGTCTGGTGCCGCGAATCCTGTCCAGCGAGGCGACCTGGTCGTTGAATCGGGCATCGATCCGGTAGTGGCCGGCCGGCAGATGAATACTGCCGCCCTCCGGTGCATCGGTCAGCGTCAGCGCGAGCCAGCGGTTGTCGGCGGCGTCTTCCTCGAGCGTCTCCGGCTGGGCGCCGGTCATCGCCGCGATCGACAGGCGATCGGCCGGGGCCATGATGCCGCCGAAGACGGCCAGCACGAATATCAGGCCACCTAAGTAGAGGGCGTGGATGAAATGGCCGCCCAGTCGCTGGCGACGGGCTGCGCGAGGATCGTCGGGCTCGCCGGCGGAAATGCCCTGGCGTGACCATTTCTGGCGGTTGAAGCGAAAGCTGACATAGGTCTTCAGGATCGCGCCGCTGAGCTGGTTGTAGTAGAGCATCGGCACCCACAGTGCGCTCCAGCGTCCGCGCTGCCAGGCCAGTACCAGGCTGGTCAGGCCGCGGGTCATCAGGATCCACAGCAGGTAGGCGAAGATGAACGATGGGCGCACGAACAGCGTCAGCATGATGGCAATGGTGGGGCCGATCAGCGTGGTCCACATGGAAAGCCGCTGGTCGACGAGGCTCCACCAGGTGAACCAGCCCATGCGGCTTGGCCCCAGTGCGATGGCACGGCCGTTGGTGCGCAGCATGTTGCCGAACCAGCGGCGCATCAGATCGAGTGTCGACTTGAAGAATCGACGACGCTCGGGCAACTCCTCGAAGCCGGTGACGTAGACATCCGGAAGGTAGAGCATCTTCCAGCGGTTCTTGAGCAGCCAGAACCAGGTCGACTTGTCATCGCCGGAGAGGAACTTGAAGTTGCCGAAACGCCAGTGCTCGACGTGGTCGTTCTCGACCAGCTCGATGAACTCGGGCTCCGTGGCGAGATCGGCACGAAACGCGCTGTAGCGGCCGGTCAGGACGAGCAGTCGCTCGGATACCGAGGTCGAGCTCATGACCAGGTGACGCTGGGCGTAGCGCAGGTCGTACCACTCCTTGGTCACGTCGTTGCCGATGACCACCGCGTTATTGTTGGTGGTGATCGCGCCCAGATCATCCTTGGCCAGAAAGAACGACAGCGAACGTTCCAGCGTGCCGGGTTCGATGCGGATGTCACCGTCCATGCTGACCAGCAGCGAGCGGTGTGTCGGCATGCAGCGGGAGATGGCGCGCAACACCTCGGCCATGGCCGAGCGTTTGCCATCACCTTTCTGGAACATGTAACGCACGCTGACGTTGTCGGGCCAGCCATGCTCCTCCATCACCTGGTCGATGATGTCGACATCGCTGCGATCGGCGATGGCGGCGAACAGCGTCGTCGGCACGCCATAATTCGCGGCATCACGAATCAGGGCGTCGTAGACGGCGAAAGTGACCTCGGTGTCGATCCGAAACGAGGTACACAGGATATAGAGCGCGTCCGGCGTCTCTCTGGCGCCGACGGCATCGGCCTCGGCCCGCAGCCGAGGAAACATGCGGCGGTTGTACCAGACGGAACGTACCGCCTGCACGAACCACCACGAGTAGCGCCAGGCCCCTATCAGGCCCACGGCGAAGATGAAGCTCTTCGAGCCGGGGTGAAAGACTTCGCCCGGCAGATGGGTCACCAGCAGCAGGGTCAGCGTCGCCAGCAGTAGGATGACCGTCGCTTCGGTCGCTACCGAGGCTTTGCTGGGCCTGGCACGGGTGTAGTTGATATGGCTCATCGGGATGTCCTTGGGGTCGTTCCTTGACGTCGTCCCTTGCCCTTGGGGTCGTTCCTTGACGTCGTCCCTTGCGCGTCTGCCGAATCCGCCTAGCAGACGCTAAGTTCCTGTAGACCCGTGCAATGGCACCGGCCTGAACCGTGATGGAAATCGGGGCGGCGGCGGTCACTGCCGCCGCCGACGGCAGCGCACGTTATAGCGTGTAGGCGATGCCCGGGCCGCTGCGCTCGGCCTGTGACGCCAACGGCGCGGGGGCCTCGGTGGGCTGGGAAATGCGCAGCGAGTCGGCGCGACCGACCGCGAAGTAGAGCAGGCCGGCGGCACGCACACTTTCCGGGTTGAACAGGTTGCGGCCATCGATGATCGCTGGCGTGGTCAGCTGTTCGCGCAGGCGGCGGAAGTCGACGGTGCGGAAAGCCTTCCACTCGGTGCAGATGACCAGCGCATCGGCGCCTTCGAGGGTGTTGTCACGACGTTTCGTCAGAACCAGGTCGTCCCGCTCGCCGTAAATTCGCTGACACTCCTTCATGGCTTCCGGATCGTAGGCACGAATCTTGCCGCCGGCTGCCCATACCGCTTCCATCAGCTCGCGACTCGGGGCTTCGCGCATGTCGTCGGTGTTGGGTTTGAACGCCAGCCCCCAGACGGCGATGGTCTTGCCTTGCAGGTCACCGTCGAGTGCTTGAGACAGCTTGGTGTAAAGGCTCGCCTTCTGGCGGTAATTGACGGCCTCGACCGCGTTGAGCAGTTCCGCCTCGTAGCCGACGCCGCTGGCGGTACGGGCGAGCGCCTGAACGTCCTTCGGAAAGCAGGAGCCGCCATAGCCGCAGCCGGGATAGATGAAGCTGTAGCCGATGCGCGGGTCGCTGCCGATACCCCGGCGCACGTTTTCGACATCGGCACCGAGTCGCTCGGCCAGATTCGACACTTCGTTCATGAAGCTGATCTTGGTCGCCAGCATGGCATTGGCGGCATACTTGGTCAGTTCGGCGCTGCGGATGTCCATGAACATCAGCTTTTCCTGGCGCCGGTTGTAGGGTGCGTAGCACTCGCGCATCAGCGGTTCGACGCGGGGGGAATCGCAGCCGATGATGATGCGTGCGCCCTGCGAGAAATCTTCGACGGCAGAACCTTCCTTGAGGAACTCGGGGTTCGAACAGACGTCGAAGGGGATGTCCACGTCGCGCTGCTGCAGCCGGCGGGAAATGGCGTCAGTGACACGGTCTGCCGTCCCTACGGGCACGGTGGATTTGTCGATGACCAGCTTGTACTCCTGCATGTGGGTAGCAATGGTATCTGCCACGCTGAGGACGTATTTCAGGTCGGCGCTGCCATCTTCGTCCGGCGGTGTACCTACGGCGATGAACTGCAGGGTGCCGAAATTGGCCGCCACTGCAGGGTCGGTGGTGAACAGCAGGCGTTCTTCGGCCACGTTCTGTTTGATCAGTGCTTCCAGACCAGGCTCATAGATAGGGACGATGCCGTTCTCGAGACCGGCGATCTTGTCGCTGTCGACATCCATGCACATGACTTCATCCCGCCTCATTCACGAGGGTGCTGATTGAGCGGTCTGAAGGTACTGACTGGTGGCATCGCTTATCAGGATCGGCTTCTTCAGCGCGAATAGCTGTTGAGTAATGCCAAAACGCTGAAATTTCCCCGC